>NZ_JNIE01000006.1 GCF_000702425.1 Thermocrinis jamiesonii | reverse complement strand
TGGGAGCCTTAGCTTTGGCAGGCATTTTCCCCTTTTCAGGCTTTTGGAGCAAGGACCTAATAATAGGTAGTGCGTATGAGGTGTCTTTTGGTTTAGGAGTTTTTGTAAGCTTTGTGAGTTTTTTAACAGCGTATTACATATTTAGGGAAGGGTTTGTAATGTTTTATGGGGAGGAGAGGCACAGAGAGCACTTTGAGGAAGAGCCAAAAGAGAGTCCATCAATCATGCTAATTCCCATGGTCATACTGGCTATAGGTTCTTTGGTGGTAGGATTTTTTGAGGGGTGGTATGTAGGTGTATTGGGGGACAAGAAGGAGATCCATTTGGATATAGCCATAAGTTCTGTGGTTATAGCTTTAGCTGGTATAGGATTAGCTTATTTGGTGTTTGTGAAGAGAGTGTTAGATCCAGAAAAGCTCTATCAGTCTTTAAAGCCCATGCACACAACTTTTAAAGAACAGTTCTTCACAGAAAAACTCTACCACAAAATACTGGCAGGAGGATATATGCTTTATTCTAAGGTGCTTTACACCGTAGGAGAAAGACAGCTTATTGATGGGTTGGTAAATGGTTCTTACCTGATGGCTGGTTTTCTTGGTAGGGTTTTCCGCAATTTACAACAAGGTAGGGTAAATCTCTACCTTCTTTTCTTATCTGTAGGTTTGTCTGGACTTGTCCTATTAACCCTTTTGTGGAGGTGAAAGATGGGTGGTCTTCTTGCTTTTGCTATATTCCTGCCTCTTGTAGCAAGCTTGCTGGTTTTTGCCCTTAGGAACGACAAACTATCCAGGTTTATATCTTTATCCACTTCAGTGGTAGTTTTCCTAATCTCCCTTTATCTTCTTGCAAACTTTGATTGGAACAACCCAAACTTTCAGCATACTCTCAAGCTAAGCTGGATAGAGCCTTTGGGCATATCCTTCAGCATAGGACTTGATGGTATGGGTATTGCCCTTTTTGTGCTAACCGCCCTGATGTTCGTGGTTGCCTTTGTTTGGTCCGTCAAGATTGAAGATAAGCCTAACCTTTACCACGGACTGTTTTTGATGCTTGAAACCGCCTGTCTTGGTGTTTTTTCCGCCTTGGACCTTTTCCTTTTTTATCTCTTCTGGGAAGCCATGCTCATTCCAATGTACTTCATCATAGGCTTTTGGGGACACGACAGAAAGGTCTATGCGGCCAACAAGTTCTTTGTTTATACATTCTTTGGCAGTATTTTCTTACTTTTGGGTATTGCATCTGTGGTTATATACGGTTATGTAGTCTCCGGAAGTATAAGCTTTGACTACTTTTTCCTGAAGAACCTTAATTATGCATTTTGGTTTGAGGCTATAGTTTTTATGCTCTTTGGTCTTGGCTTTGCGGTAAAGGTGCCTATGTGGCCCTTTCACACATGGCTTCCCGATGCTCACGTAGAGGCACCAACTGCAGGTTCAGTGATCCTTGCCGCAGTTCTTCTTAAGATGGGGACTTACGGTTTTGTCAGATACTCTCTTCCTATGTTCCCGGAGGCAAGCAAATACTATGTGCCTTTGATATTCTTTTTAAGTGTGGTGGCGGTGATATACGCTGCCATGATGGCCATAGCTCAAACTCATATAAAGAGACTAATAGCTTACTCTTCTATAAGCCACATGGGGCTTGTGACCCTTGGCACCTTTGCCTCCGACATAAACGCCCTAAACGGAGCAATTTACATGATGGTTGCCCACGGACTTTCCTCTGCAGCTCTGTTTATGTCCGCAGGGTTTATCTACGACAGAATTCACTCCTATCACATGGATGACCTTGGAGGCCTTGCCAGATACATTCCAAACTTAGCCATTGTCTTCATGCTGAGTGGTTTGGTAGGTATAGGCTTTCCTGGCCTTGCGGGTTTTGTAGCGGAGTTTTTAATACTCCTTGGCACGTACAAAAGCTATCCTGTTTGGGCTTTTATAGCGGGCGTTGGTATGGTCTTGGGAGCAGCATACTTCCTCTACATGTATAAAAGAGTTATGCTGGAAGAGGAGACTATATCTGACTATAGGCGGGAAAAGTGGAGTCGTCTAAAAGACCTGGAGCCCCATCACTGGATAGCTTTTGTCTTAATAATTGTTTCTTCAGTCATTTTGGGCATCTATCCTTTACCTTTTGTCAAGATAATGGAGCATACCACAAAGATGGTGTTTGGAGGATAGAATGAACTGGAATGCCCTTCTTCCCGAAATTGTTCTTTCCTTTGGTATTCTTCTTCTCTTCTTTTTGGATCTTGTTTTGGAAAAAAAGCACTTTAAGTTTTTGAGCCTTCTTGGTAGTTTGACTGCCCTAACCGCCTTTTTTTCCATTTTCTTTGTGGAATATCCTGCCTATACCTTCTTTGATACCTTCTATGTAAGTCAGTTAGAACTTTTTGGAAAGGGCATACTTTACATACTCAGCGGGCTTTCAATATTAGCTCTTTACGACTATCTTCTAAAGAAGGACTCTGTCTATGGAGAAATGCCCTATCTTGTGCTTATTTCTACCTTAGGTCTTTCCTTTTTCTTATCGTCAAACAGTCTTATCACTCTGTTTGTGTCCTTAGAGCTTTCCTCTATAACCATATACATCCTCAGCGCTATGCTTAGAAAGGACTACAGCTCAAAGGAGGGGGCCTTTAAGTATCTTCTGATGGGGTCTGTGGGAACTGCCCTCTTTGGCATGGGCTCTTCCTTTTACTACGGTGCTACCGGAACCTTCTTTCTCACTCCCTACGCAGACAGCAATACTGTATTTTCTCTGTTTATCCTTTTCTTTCTGTCCGCCTTGGCTCTAAAGGTATCCGCAGTTCCGTTCCACTTTTGGACCCCAGACGCTTATGAAGGTGCGCCCACTCCTGTGGTTGGTTATTTAGCGACCGCTCCAAAGCTGGCTATCTACTTTTTGTTGGTTAAACTTTCTATGCTCTTTTCTCACCTAAGGCTTTGGCTTATTCTGATAGGTGTGCTTGCCTTGCTTTCCATGTTTTACGCCAACCTTACCGCCTACGCCCAAAGGTCCGTAAAAAGACTTTTGGCTTACTCTTCTATTGCCCATGCAGGATACTTTCTGCTTGGCATATCTACCTCTGACAATCTTTTGCAGTCTGGCTTAATCTTTTACGTAGTGGTTTACACCTTTGCAACCCTTGGGTCCTTTGTAGTTCTTTCGTCCATTGAAAAAAGCCAGGGATTTACCCATCACATCTTAGATTACAGAGGCTTGGGAAAGGAAAACCTTTTACTTGGCACTTCGTTTTCTCTCTTCCTTTTGGCTTTCATAGGTATTCCCCCTATGGCCCTTTTTGTGGGTAAGTTGAACCTATTTTTGGGCTTAGTGCATGCTAATTTATCCCTATTGGCCTTTGCCTTTGTGATAGCCAGCATTATCTCCGCAGGATATTACCTTAAGGTAGTAAGCTATATGTTCTTGGAGGAAGGGGAAAGGAAATACGAGAATGTTTCTGTTTCCGCAGGCGAATCGTTAGTTATCTTAGTTTGTTCAATTTTGGTAGTCCTCTTTGGCCTTTTCCCCCACCTTTTATTAAACTTTATCAAGCTGTAGATGTGGGTACTTGGACAGCACGACGAACCTTACAGGAGGATAAGAAACTCCATACTGAATCTTGTGGGCAACACGCCCATTGTTAGAATAAAAAAGGTCATCCCAAAAGACGTTTCCCCTAAGGTGGAGATCTACGCCAAATTGGAAAGCTTTAATCCGGGCGGTTCTGTAAAGGATAGGCCTGCCCTCTCTATGTTTTTGGATGCCATAAGCAAAGGCTTAATAAAGGAAGGTAAAACAGTAATAGATGCGACTTCTGGCAACACGGGTATAGCTTTGGCTATGGTAGGTGCTGCGTTGGGAGTTCCGGTGGAGCTGGCTATGCCCGCAAACGTCAGTGAAGAAAGAAAGAGAATAATAAAAGCTTACGGTGCAAAGGTTTATTTGACCGATCCTTTGGAAGGAACGGATGGAGCCATTCTTTTTGTGAGAGAGCTTGTCAGCAAAAATCCAGAAAAATACGTCTACTTGGACCAATACAACAACCCAGCCAACTGGAAGGCTCACTTTTACTCAACCGGCATAGAAATATGGCATCAGACAGGAGGCAGAATAACCCACCTTGTAGCGGGCATAGGAACAGGTGGGACCATAATGGGAACGGGCAGACGCCTAAGGGTCTTTAATCCGGACATTCAAATAGTAGGAGTGCAACCTGCTTACCCTTTTCACGGTATAGAAGGACTAAAGCACATAGAAAGTTCCATAAAACCCGGCATTTTTGACGAGAGTTTTCTGGACAGAACCATATTCGTGGAGACTGAACCCGCTTACGAAATGACAAAAAGGCTGGCTTTGGAGGAAGCCATCTTTGTAGGGCAATCTTCCGGCGCAGCGCTTTTTGCAGCAATACAGCTGGCTAAGGAGTTAGAAGAGGGGGTTATAGTGGTGGTGTTTCCCGACGGTGGTAGTAAGTATTTAACCACAGCTCCTTTTAACAATCCGTAGGAGGTATAAGATGAAGCTCACAGTTGTAGGTGCAGGATACGTAGGATTAACCACCGCAGTTTGTTTTGCCCACTTAGGACATGAGGTTATGGTGGTGGAAAAGCTTCCTAACAAGGTAGAGCTTTTGAAAGAAGGGAAGGTGCCCTTTTATGAGCCAGGGTTGGAGGAGCTACTTAAAGAGAACTTAAGCTTGGGAAGGTTGTCCTTTACCACAGAGCTAAAGCAAGGGCTGAATTTTTCCGAGGTGATCTTTATATGCGTGGGAACGCCCCAGAACCCCGACGGTTCAGCGGACCTCTCGCAGGTGGAGGAGGTAGCAAGGGAGACCGCCAAGATTATGGAAAGCTACAAGCTTTTTGTAGAAAAATCAACTGTCCCTGTCAATACCCACAAGCTCATAAAAAGGACCGTGGAGAGATACTTACAAAGGAGGGGAAAGCAAATAGAGTTTGATGTGGTATCAAACCCGGAGTTTCTAAGGGAAGGAAGTGCAATAAAGGACTTTTTGGAACCAGACAGGATAGTGGTGGGTGTGGAAAGTCAAAGGGCACGCCAAATAATGGAGGAACTCTACAGAGACTTTAAGTGTCCCATAATCTTTACGGACCCTGCCACTTCCGAGCTTATAAAACACGCCTCTAACTCCTTTTTGGCTATGAAGATCTCATACATAAACATGGTGGCGGACCTGTGCGAAAAGGTTGGTGCGGATGTTAGGCTTGTGGCAGAGGGAATGGGTTATGACAAAAGGATCGGTAGAGAGTTTCTCAGGGCAGGCATAGGTTGGGGTGGCAGTTGCTTTCCTAAGGACATAAAGGCTTTCATAAAGATGGCAAAGGATCACGGAGTGGACTTTTCCCTTTTGGAGGAGGTGGATAAGATCAATCAGAGGAGGGCTGTTCAGTTTGTGGAAAAGGTAAAAAATGTGCTGTGGAGTCTAAAGGGCAAAACCTTAGCGGTTTGGGGTTTGTCCTTCAAGCCAAACACCGATGACATTAGGGAAGCGCCCTCTCTCAGGATCATACCCTTGCTTTTAAAGGAAGGCGCCTTTTTAAAACTCTACGACCCTAAGGCTATGGAAAACTTTAAAGCTCTTTATCCTCCTGGGAAGGATCTAACCTATGAAAAGGATATTTATAAGACCGTAGAAGGTGCGAGCGCTCTTCTTATACTGACCGAGTGGGAAGAGTTTGAAAAAGCAGACCTTGAAAGGGTAAAAGAACTTATGGAGCTTCCTATAATTGTGGATGGAAGGAACATGTATGATCCCAAAAGGGTTAGAGAACTCGGTTTTGAATATTACGGCGTTGGTGTGCCTTAAAGCACTTCCAACTTAGCCTTTAGCGCACCCGCCGCTTTTATAGCCTGAAGTATGGATATGATTTCTCTGGGAGTAGCTCCTATTCTGTTTAGGCTCTCCACAAGCTGAGAAACAGTAGCGCCATTCAATCTTACCAATCTTCTTTCTTTCTCTTCTACTTTAATCTCCGTTCTTGGGACAACTACAGTCTCACCTGGAGATAGAGGTGGTGGCTGAACAACCTCGGGAGTTTCTTTTATAGTTACGGTGAGGGTGCCAATAGCCACAGACACAGGATTTATGGTTACCTCTCCCCCAAGCAGTACTGTCCCGGAACGGCTGTCTATAACCACCTTTGCGGTGGATGGCACGTCAAGCTCTATGTCCTCCACCCTCGCTAAAAAATCCACCATCCTAAGCCCTTTTGGAACTTTAAGTTTTATCGTTGAGCTATCCAAAGCCAAAGCTGTTTCCTCGCCAAACTCCGCATTTATTCTGTCTTGAACAAGCTTTGCCAAAGAAAAGCTCGGATTTTCAAGGTATAGGTGAATTTCTTCTGTTTCTGGATATTCAGGTAGAGGTCTCTCTATGATGGCTCCATTTGGGATTCTGCCTACGGTGGGAATATTTTGCACCTGCCTTGCCGCCTGCCCTCTAACCTCATAACCGCTGACTATCACCTGCCCCTGCGCCAAGGCGTAAATTTCCCCATCTGGACCCCTCAAAGGTGTTAGCAAAAGGGTACCTCCTTCTAAACTTTTTGCATCTCCAATGGATGCCACTTCCACATCCACGCTCATACCTGGCTTGGCATAAGGTGGAAGCTTTGCAGTTACAACAACCGCAGCGACGTTTTTGACCGTTATTCTCCTTGGATCCACCACAATACCCATACGGTTTAGCATATTGGCTATACTTCTTACGGTAAAGATCGTAGCTTTTCCATCTCCGGTACCTTTTAGACCTACCACAAGTCCATAGCCTATCAGATAATTGCTTCTCTGCCCTTCTATGGTAGCTATATCCCTTATTTTTGTTGCGTAAGATAGACTAAACAGTAAAATCAGAAGGGCAAGACCTTTGCCAATATACGTGCCAACCATCCCGGACTACCTCCATCCGCAAGAAAACCTTTACCATCTATGAAAACCTCCAAGTTGGCTATCTTATCGCTGGTTATGGTGTTAGATGAATCCACATCCTCGGGTCTTATTACGCCCCTTAAAAATACTTCCCTCTGTGCGTTGTTCATGTAAAAGGACTTTTTTGCTTCTATTAGCATAGTGCGATTAGGATAGACTTTTACCACTCTGCCCGCCAGTTTTGTGGTCAAAACACCTGTTTGTTGAACTTTACCTCCTGCTTGAGTATTAAACTGTCCTGAGCCTTGAGCGGACAACTCATCCAATGTGAATTTACTTATCCCAAATAAAGAGGCAACCGATTCTTTAAAACTGGCAGATCTTCCAGTTTGGCTTGCCACGCTCTCTATGGCGTTTATAGATTCCACTATTTGGACGTAGATCACATCTCCAACCTTTGAAGCTCTGTATTCTGAATACAGGTCGCTAAAACCTTCCCTTGGCATAAGGCTTCCTTTGGACGCATATTCTACGCTCTGCTCTTTGCCGGGATAAGGGTTTTGCCTTTCGTATTCTTCCAGCGTTGTAGGTTTTTTAGCACAAGAGAATAAAAGCAGTAAAACTAAAAATAACCAGCTCATTCCTTTTCCCATCTCTCTTTTATTGCAACCTCCACTTCTACGGGCACCTTTTTTAATATAATCCCACCTGCCCTTTTCATAGCCCTCTCTAAAAGCTCGGCTACCTTTATACCATCCTCTTCCTTGCATTCTACTACTATCTCATCATGGACTAAATTTACCACATTTGCCTTTATGTTTTCCCTTCTAAGCTCCGCATCAAAAACAAGAACAGACAGCTTCAGAAGATCTGCACCACTGCCCTGTATAGGATAATTTACCGCATCTGGGAACGTGTGGGCTACATACCTTCTGCCGAGCAGTGTGTATCCTCTTGATTCGCCCCTTTCCCTTAATTCCTTTTTAACCCTTTCGTGCCAGTCCTTAAAAGCCCTAAAGTGTTCAAAAAATCTCTTTCTTATTTCCTCGGCCTTTTCTACGGAAAGATTTACTCCGTAGGAAGAATACGCATATTCAGCCAAACCTTTGGCAGATATTCCGTAAATCAATCCAAAGTTTACTGCCTTTGCCAGTTGCCTCTCCTCTTTGGAAACTTCCTCTTCCTTTTTCCCCAAAAGAACACTTGCGGTGTATTTGTGCATATCCCTTCCTTCGTTAAAGACTTTTATCATACTTTCGTCCCCTACATACTCCGCAGCAATCCTGAGCTCTATTTGGGAAAAATCTGCTATCACAAACACGTTACCATCTTCTGCCTTAAAGATCCTCCTTAGATGCCTTGGTATGTTCTGCACGTTAGGGTTCATAGAAGACATCCTTCCGGTAACTGCCCCGATCTGTTTAAATTCAGGATATACTCTTTTTCCCTTCAAACCAGCCTTTATTTCTTCAAGCTTATCCAGGCTTTTCTTTACGTTCCTGATGTAAAGGATATCCCTTACTATCGGATGCTCTATGTATTCCGCTAAGGCTTTATCGTCAGTTGAGATGTTTCCCTTTTCTGTTTTTGGCAGATCAAGTCCATACTTTTTGACGAGAACCTCTCCCAACTGTTTGGGAGACATAGGATCCACTCTATACTTTATTAAAAACTCCATAGCCTTCTTCTGAAGGTCCTTTGTTAGATCCCTTAAGAGTTTTTCCAATTCTTCCACATCCACAGGAAGTCCATTAAGTTCTAACTTTGCCACTTCCTGAACAAAGGCCATCTCCACTATGGCTACTGGATTTTTCAGGCCAAACACCTTGGCAGTTTTGGTTTTTAGCAAGTTATCTTCAATTATTGGAGTCGCTTCATTTAGCTTTTTTAGAAGAATAGGAAATAGGTCTCTTACCACCTTTACGTCCAAAGCGGCGTATTCTAACTGCTCTCTTGAAAGCCTTAGGGAACCCCAATTGGAAAGTTGAAGGCTTTTATCCAAAACCTCTCCCAAATAATGAATGGCTAACTTTTGCAAAGAGTGTCTGTCTGAATCTCCAATAAGTTGGCTTGCGATCATTGTATCAAACACCGCATAAGGTTCTATTCCATAGCTTAGCATATACCTTAGATCAAACTTAAGGTTATGGCCCACAATACCCTTTTTAGATAGTAGGTCTTTTAAAAAGCTTACGCCTACCTCTCCCAATTCGTAGAGGTCCAACAGGAATATGTCTTCCTCCGAAGCGATTTGAACCAGTCTTATGGTTTTATCTCCAACTGTTTCTGTATCAACGTAAACGAAGGGAACATTTTTAACTTTTTCGTAAAGTTTGCCCAAGCTATGGACTGATGTTAAATACTCAAAGTGTATTTTCATATTCTTCCACCAAGCTTAGTTTTTCAACTTCCATCTGCATTGCTACTTCGTCGCAGGAAGGGAACTTTATGCAGTTTATACACTCACCCCAAACTTTGTGAGGAAGGCTTTCCTTCTGGATAGTATAAAAACCAAACCTTTCAAAGAAACCCACCGCATAAGTAAGGACAAAAACCCGCTTTACTCCAAGGTCTTTGGCCTCTTTTAAGCACGCCTGAACCAAACTTGTGCCCACACCTTTTCCCTTTAGGTCTTCCCTTACAGCCAAACTCTTTATCTCAGCCAAATCTTCCCAAACCACGTGCAAAGCACAGCAACCAACAATCTGTCCATCCTTCTCGTATACCCAAAAGTCCCTTATATTCTCATAAATGGAGTTAAGACTTCTTGGAAGCAAAATCCCTCCCTTGGCATAAGCGTTTATCAGTGAGTATATAAAGACTGCATCTCTTAAAGTAGCTTTTCTCAGGCCCATATTTTAATTTTAGTTATAATTTTGGAAAAAAGGAGGTAAATTATGGACTTTTTGGGAAAAGATCAATCACCGCTTACAGCAGAAGAGTGGGAAACCTTAGAGAAAGCAATAATAAATGTAGCGAAGAATAGCTTAGTATGCAGAAGGTTTATGCCCGTGGTTGGACCCATAGGTGCGGGACATCAGGTGATCTCATACGATGTTTTCCTTGGGGTAGAACCGGGTAGCTGTGAGGTAAGACCAGGAGAAGAGGCTCAAACATGTGAGCCTGTCAGAACTGGTCAGCGCAAACATATAGTATTACCCACCATTTATAAGCCCTTTTCCATAAGCTGGAGGGACCTTGAATACTGGAGGCAGTTTAATCTCCCAATTGATACATCCGCCGCTTCCACTGCATCCTTTGCGACCGCTGTGGCAGAAGACACGCTGATTATACACGGTAATAAGAAGTTGGGTATTGACGGATTGCTTACAGTGGAAGGAAGACAAACAATATCCATGAGTGACTGGGATGTTATGGGGAATGCTTTCAACGACGTTTCCTTGGGTATAGCAAAGCTAACAGAGAGCGGTTTCTTTGGTCCCTACCATCTTATCCTAAATCCAAAGGATTACTTTAAACTAAACCGCGTTTATCACAACACCGGTCTTCTTGAGATAGAACAGATAAAAAAGATCGTTAGCGAAGTTCATCATACCCCCATAGTGCCAGAAGGAAAAGCAATATTGGTATCCGCAGGACCTCAGAACATGGACTTAGTGATAGCTCTTGATATATCCCTTGCCTATGTAGAAACAAGCAACATGGTCCATCAATTCAGAGTTATGGAAATAGTCGCACCAAGAATAAAGCGTCCGGGAGCTATTTTGGTTATTGGGAAGTAAAACAGAGGGCTTTCCAAAGGACTGCTGCTAATTCCTCTTCCATGCCCTCCTCCCTTTTTATCACTCCACCATCCACCAAAAGAAAGGTCCTTTCTAAAGTGCCAACAAAAACAGCCAAAGCCAACTCTCTTCTTACCTTTATGATACCCTCCCTTATACCTTCATCTATAAGTTTTAGCACCGCATCCTTAGGCAGGTTTTGAAAGTTTCTCACCTCCTGAGCCCTTAGGTAGTGAAAGAGATTGATAAACTTGAATGCTTGGGGATTTTCAAAGCAAAAGTTTAAAAACGCCCGCACTAACTTAAAGAACCTATCTTTTATACTTTCTTCGCTTTCAACCACAGAAATAAGTTCACTGTAAAAGTTCTGAGAGTAAGTTGAGAAGATGGTATTTACCAGCTCATCCTTACTGGTAAAGTGTCTGTAGATGGCACCTTCGGTTATCCCCACCTCTTTGGCAATATCCTTTACGGTTGTTTCTTTTATACCCCTTTCCGAAAAGAGCTTTAAAGCCACTTCCAGAATTCTCTTTTTTGTATCCTGCAAACGCGGCATGACTTTATCATTATCTCATACTTTTTCTCGTTTTGCAAGTGGTTACTTACCTTGTCTTTTTGAGCTTACAAACCTCTTTATCTCTTCCAATGATATGGTGTTTAAGATATCTTCCTTTTTTGTCCAATTGATAAGCTTCTATCAAAGACTTTCAAGCTCTTCCATAGCTTCAGCGGCGTAAGAGTATCCTAAGTGAGGTTTTCTGACACCTTTTCTTGTGAAAAGGACAGTATCAATGTCAAGAACAAGATCAAAAGCTTAGCCCACAGCCACCGATAACCTTTCCAACCACTGCCTTTTGTATTGCTCAAACTTCCCCTCCTCTATAGCCCTTCTTGCCCCTTCCGTTAGTTTGTGGTAAAAGTAAAGGTTGTGGATTGTGCTAAGAATGTAAGCTGAAATCTCATCGGCGTTAAACAAGTGTCTAAGATAGGCTCTGGAGAAGTTCTTGCAAGTATAACAGTTGCATTCTGGGTCAGGCGTAGAGAAGTCTTTTTTATACTTTTCACTTCTTATGTTTATTTTACCCTGTGAGGTAAAAAGTGTGCCTGTGCGAGCCATTCTGGTGGGTGCTACGCAGTCAAACATATCCACCCCAACCCCTATCGCCATCAGAATATCCTCTGGCATACCTACTCCCATCAAATACCTTGGTCTATCAAAGGGCAAATATTCACAAACAAGATGAGCCATCTCCACCATAACTTCCTTTGGCTCACCCACCGAAAGTCCCCCTATGGCGTATCCAAAAAGGTCCCTTTCTACTGTCCTAAGGGCAGATTCCTTCCGTAGGTCTTCAAAAAAGGCACCTTGAACAATGCCAAAAAGCACCTGATCTTCTCTTCTTTTTGCCTTTATGGACCTGTCCAACCACTCTATGGTCCTCTCTAATGCTTCTTTTGCGTAAGCGTAGGTGGTAGGATACTCTACGCACTCGTCAAGGGGCATGATGATTTCTGAGCCAAAGATTTCTTGTATCTGCACCACCTTTTCTGGCGTAAAGAGATGATAATCTCCCGCCAGATGGTCTCTGAAGTATACCCCCTCTTGAGTGATCTTCACCTTGGATTTACCACCTTTCAGCCTATCTCTGGAAAGGGAAAAAACCTGAAAGCCCCCGCTGTCCGTAAGTATGGGACCTTTCCAACCTATAAAGGAGTGAAGCCCGCCTGCTTGTTGGATTACTTCTACCCCCGGCCTTAGGTAAAGATGGTAGGTGTTGCTTAGGATGATCTGGGTTCCTATTTCCTCTAAAAGTTTGTGGATCATTGCCTTTACTGTCCCCTGCGTGCCTACAGGCATAAAAACTGGAGTTTCTATTACACCTCTCGGAGTGTATAGCCTACCCCTCCTTGCCCTTCCGTCGCTTTTGATGACCTCAAACTTGAACATAACTTAGAACATACCGCCGTTTATGTGGATTATCTCCCCAGTTATGTAGTCCGCCATAGGTGAGCAAAGGAAGGCAACCATTCCCGCTATATCCTCAGGAGTGCCAAACCTTTGAAGGGGTATGTTTCTTAGGTATTCTTTCTTTATCTCTTCCGACAAAGAGGCGGTCATGTCTGTTTCTATAAAACCTGGAGCTATGGCATTTACGGTTATGTTCCTGCTTGCCAGTTCCTTTGCCAGACTTTTGGTAAAACCAATTAGAGCAGACTTTGTGGAAGAGTAATTTACCTGTCCCACGTTTCCAATAAAACCTACAACAGAGGATATGTTTATGATCCTTCCCCAGCGCTTTTTTAACATACCCTTTACAGCCAAAGAGGTTATAAGATAAGTCCCAGTTAAATTTACTCTTAGAACTTCTTCCCAATCCTCCAAGGTCATTCTCAAGAATAGCTTGTCCTTTGTAATGCCTGCATTGTTTACCAATATATCCACCGAACCAACCTCCTTTTCCACAGCCTCATATCCAGCGCGTATGGACTGGAGATCAGAAAGGTCCATGCCTATTCCTATTGCATTAGAAGATATAGACTTTGCAACCTCTTGAGCCCTTTTCTCATCCCTGCCAGTTATTACAACCTGCGCCCCAGCCTTTGCTAAAAATTCAGCGATAGCTCTTCCTATGCCCCTTGTGGAACCAGTAACAAGAGCTTTCTTTCCAGACAGGTCTATACAAAGCATGAAAATATTATAGTTCCTTTAGATCATCCTTTGTGATGTATTTTTGGATCCTTTGGATGCTTAAACACTTTCCAGAGCTTTCGTCAATATTCACCAAAATGGCGTTAAAAACCACATCCTCTTTCTCTTCCACTTCATACCTCTGAGGAATCCCTGTTAGAAACTTGTTGATAATTTGCTCAGGCTTCATCCCTATGACTGAATACCAACATCCAGACATACCCACATCACTAACAAAGCCTGTGCCATTCCTTAGGACAATCTGGTCTGCGGTAGGAACGTGAGTGTGTGTGCCAAAAACCACGCTTGCCCTTCCGTCCACATACATCCCAAAGGCGTATTTTTCGGAGGTTGCTTCTGCGTGAAAGTCTACCAGTATGATTGGAGTTTGTTTGCTTAATTCCTCGTATAGGCGGTCAAAGGTGTAGAAGGGATTTTCCAGGTGAGGATCCAAGAAAACCCTACCCATCAGGTTTATGACTGCAAACTTTATACCGTTCTTTTGATAAACTCCGTAACCTTTGCCGGGCACATTTGGAGGATAGTTTGCAGGTCTAAGAAGGTCCTCCACATCTATAAACTCCAACACTTCCTTTTTATCCCATATGTGATTGCCAGAAGTCATTACATCCACTCCCAAGGACTTTAGCTCCTCATAAACCTTCCTGTTTATGCCAAAACCTCCTGCGGAGTTTTCCACATTTACGATCAGCACATCAAAGCTGTTGGGGTGGGATATGGTGTAATGTTTGAGTGCTTTCCTTCCGGGTTTGCCTATGATATCACCAACTATTAAGAACCTCATGCTTAAACATTATAATGCGGGTGGAGGGACTTGAACCCTCACGGGCAAATGCCCACGGGATCCTGAGTCCCGCGCGTCTGCCAATTCCGCCACACCCGCTGGAGTTTGTATTATATTTTATACTTGAGGAGGTAGAAATGATACCTATGGAGAAAAACGAAAGCGTGCAAGATGAGTTTATTGAAGAGCTAAAAAGAAAGAATGCGACAGTTACGGTATTTTTAACCAGGGGAAACAGAATAACGGGCAAGATTTTAAACCACGACAAATACACCGTGCTTTTGGAAGTAGAGGGAGAGCCAAACCTTATATACAAGCATGCCATAAGCACCATAGTGCTTGGTGGATGAATGAAAGCAATTTTAGCGTGCGTCCTTTCTTCAGAAACAAAGCAGGAGTTTAGAGAATCCTTAGAGGAGTTAAAAGAACTCCTTAGGGCGGTAGGGGGCAAAAGCTTAGGGTATGTCTATCAAAAAAGACAGGCACCGGATCCGAGATATTACATAGGTGCTGGGAAAGCCCAAGAGTTGAAAGAGGTAGTTCAAGGTACTGGTGCGGACTGCGTAGTTTTTGACGCTTTTTTAAGTCCTTCTCAGGTTTCCAACTTGGAAGACCTGTTGGGGGTTAGTGTTTTAGATAGGGCAGACTTAGTGCTTGAAATATTTTCAAGAAGGGTAAGAAGTAAAACCGCCAAGCTTCAGGTAGAGCTTGCCAAGCTTACCCATCAACTGCCAAGACTGTATGGAAAAGGTAAGGAGCTTTCCCGTTTGGGCGGTGGAGTAGGCACAAGAGGTCCGGGAGAGCAAGAGCTAGAGATTAAGAGGCGTGCTATAAAGAAAAGGATACAACAGATAAAGGAGGAGCTTGAGGAGATAAAAAGACAAAGAAGACAGCAGAGAAAGAAGAGAGAGAGGGAATACGGGGATATAAAGGTGGTTAAGGTGGCGCTCGTTGGATACACAAACGTGGGCAAGTCCAGTCTGATGCAAGTCCTCACAGGTAGAGAAACCTTTGTGGAAGATATGCTTTTTGCTACGTTGGACACAAAAACTTCAGCCAAGTTCCTATTTCCAGACATAAAGATCCTTGTTACAGATACGGTGGGGTTCATAAGAAAACTTCCTCCGGAGCTGATAGAGTCTTTCAAGGCTACTTTGGAGGAGGTCCAAGAGGCAGACATTCTTCTTCATGTAATAGACATTTCAGACCCTAAGTGGCTGGAGAAGGTAAAAGTAGTTCAAGAAATACTCAAAGAGCTTAACGCAGATGAAAAGCCCACCATATACGTGTTTAACAAAGCGGACAAACTGGTAGAAAAGGAAGAGGATATAAAACTTTTGACAGAACCAGCCTTCTTAAAAGGCAGGTCTGTGGTAGTTTCCAGTAAATACAGGTGGGGGATAAGGGAACTTTTAAATGCCATAAGGGAAAAGGTTGAAGAACTTATGGAGGCAAAAATATGAACTTGGTAATCTTGGGTGCGCAGTGGGGTGACGAAGGCAAGGGGAAAATAGTGGATCTTTTGTCTTCTGAATACGAGGTGGTAGTGCGCTATCAAGGCGGTAGCAATGCGGGCCATACTGTCATGGTAAATGGACAAAAGTTTATCCTTCACCTTTTGCCCACGGGCATACTTCACAGCCACACCATTGGAGTGATAGCCCAGGGGATGGTGGTAGATTTAGAGCTCTTAGTGGAAGAGATAAAGCAGATAGAAGGCAAAGGTATAAGCGTTAGAGACAGGCTTTTGATAAGCGACAGAGCCCACTTGGTTCTTCCTTATCATAAAACCTTAGATGCCCTTTTGGAGAAAAAGGGCAAAATAGGCACCACCTTGAGGGGTATAGGTCCCGCCTATATGCTAAAGTATGCAAGGAAGGGCATAAGGGTTTGTGACCTTTGGGACAAAGACAGGTTCTACAGCTTAGTAAGGGACAATTTGGAGTTTGTGGAAGAGCTTTGCAAGAAGGTTTACTGTGAAGCCTTTGAGATGAAGGTAGATGAGGTGGTGGATAGGGCTTTGGAGAATTTTGAAGAGATAAAGCACTGCGTTACAGACACGTCAAGTTACCTTTTAAACACAAAAAAGAGCATACTCTTTGAAGGGGCCCAAGGAACCCTTTTGGACGTAGATATTGGCACATATCCTTACGTGACCTCTTCCAACTCTTCGGCCCTTGGGCTATCTGCAGGCACGGGCCTTCCACCAAAGTTTTTCTCGGGAGCAAAATTCCTCGGCGTTTCTAAGGCATACACTACAAGGGTAGGAGAGGGGCCCTTTCCCACAGAGCTAAAGGATGAGGTAGGCGATCTTATAAGAGAGAAGGGTAAAGAATACGGAGCAACCACAGGAAGACCAAGAAGGTGTGGATGGTTGGATTTGGTCGCTCTAAGGCACGCAGTAAAGTTAAACGGTTTGGACGGTATAGTTCTTACCAAATTGGACGTTTTGGACGGTTTTGAAGAAATAAAGGTATGCACCGCTTACAAAATAGGAAATGAGACTTTTGAAAACTTTCCTGCAAGCCTTTTCCTCTTAGAAAAGGCACAGCCAATATACAAAAGTTTTGAGGGTTGGAAGGAAAGCACCTACGGTATAACAAGCGCCGAAGACATACCAGAAAAAGCGATGAATTACATAAACTTCATAGAAAGGTTCGTAGGCGTGCCTGTTGTTATGCTCTCCACAAGCCCAGAAAGGGACAAATATATTTGGCTTTCTGAGGTATTTCATGGAAAAAGGGTGGGAAGTTCAAATATTTGTTAATGGTCGGGAGGTAAAGCTTAAGGATTTTCCTAAGAGGGTTATCTACAGCATCTTACTTGGATTTGCTAAAAGTCTAAAGCTCGACGAAAACCCAAAGGAGATAGAGATAAGGGTAAAGGTTGGAGAAGAGGAGAATACAGGAAGTAGTTGAGTTTGAAGTAAAAGAGCCTGCACGCTTGGATAAGTTTTTAACAAAAGCATACCCAGAATTTTCAAGGTCTTACTTTCAAAAGCTAATAGAAGAAGGCTATGTGCTTATAGATGATGAGTTGGTACTCAAACCCTCCAAAAAGCTAAAAGAAGGCCAAAGGGTCGTTCTGCTTATACCAGAGCCCGAAAAGTTGGAGGTCCTTCCAGAAAACATACCCTTAGACATCATCTACGAAGACGAAAGTTTGCTGGTTATTGTAAAGCCTTGCGGTATGGTGGTTCATCCTTCACCGGGGCACACATCAGGCACTTTGGTGAATGCCCTTTTGTATCACATAAAGGACCTTTCCTCCGTAGGTGGTGTAGAAAGGCCGGGTATAGTTCATAGGTTGGACAAAGATACCATGGGGCTTATGGTGGTCGCAAAAAGGGACGATGTGCACAAAAGCTTGTCTGAACAGTTCAAAGAAAGAAGAGTGCTAAAGCTCTACAGAGCTATAGTGCAAGGTGTGGTAAGTTGGAACTACAAACTGGTAGAAACAAACTTAGGAAGACATCCTATAGACAGAAAAAGATTCACCGTAGTTGAAGAGGGAGGCAAGTATGCCAAAAGTGAGTTTTTTGTAAAAGAAAGGTTTCCAAGACACAACGCCACGTTACTGGAGGTAAAGATCCACACAGGAAGAACCCATCAGATAAGAGTGCATGCAAGCAGTTTAGGGCATCCAATTTTAGGAGACAAAACCTACGGCTTTAAAAGTCAAAGCTTTCCAAAAAAACTCGTTGAAATGTTAAAAAACTGTCACATGCTTTTGAGCTACAAACTCGGCTTTGTGCATCCAAGAAAGGGAAAATGGCTTGAGTTTGAAGTGCAAAACGTAGAGCCCTTTACAAGCGTGCTTAACTACCTAAGAGAATCTCCCTAAGCTTAGCCCTTAGTCTTTCTATACTCCCCTCGCCACCTAATCTTTCTCTGAGCCTCAAGAAAGCTCTTTTTTGCGCTTCAAAGTCCATGTTCATAAATGCTTCCACAAGGTCCTGCCACGGTCTTTGCACTACCTCTGGAATGACACTTTCTTCCAATATTAAATTAGTGAGGGCTATGTTCTTTACCTTTACGAGCCTCTTGCCTATGCAGTAGGTTATGGGATTTACTCTGTAAAAGACAACGTGGGGCACACCCAAAAGACTCAGCTCCAGCTCTGCGGTTCCACTTGCTACTAATCCAAACTTTGCGTAGGCGGACAGATTGTAGTTTGGTTGTTCCAAATCCAAGGCGGTAAAGACCCTAACCGGAAGGTCTTCAAACATGTCCTCCAGTTTTCTTCTGAAGCTTTCAAAGGTGGGAATAACCGCAGGAAGCTTGGTTTTTTCGTATATGGCTTGATATGCCCTTCTTAGATATCTGGCGTGGTTTTTTATCTCACTCCACCTGCTTCCGGGAAGGATCACAATGTATTCGTCCCAATCTATAAGACTCTTGACCTTTTCCTCAGGTAAGGTGGGTTTAGCCAGATCTACCAAGGGATGTCCAACAAATATGGCTTCTTTTCCATACCTTTTGTAAAACTCTACCTCAAAGGGAAGGATAACTATGAGGTAGTCTGCAAGCTTGGATATAAGCTTGGCCCTTTCCTCTTTCCAAGCCCACACCTGAGGAGAGATAAAGTAGATAATCTTTTTTGCCTTTTCCCTTATCCTCTTTAGCAGTAGTAGGTTGAAAGCGGGAGCATCGCACAAGATTACCGCATCCATCTCGCCAGCCAACTTCTCTATGCGCCTGAGTAGTTTTATCACCGTAGGTATTTTTGGTATAGCTTCCCAAAGACCAACCACCGACAGTTCATCAAGCCTTCCCACACTCTTAAACCCTATGCTTTCCAAATTTTCATCCGTTATTCCCCAAAATTCTACAGAATTAAAGTCCTTCATTATGATGTATATGTAGTTGCTGGAAGACCTATCCACCACCGACACAAAAACTTTCATTTAGCTTTAACAAACACTTTAAAACTACCGTCTGGTTCTTTCTCCATTCTTACAATCGTTTCTTTTGTTTCCAAGAAAAAGGCATGGGATATTTCTATCCTGCCAGAGCTTCTTATGCTGATGTATCTTTCTGCGGTGTATGGACCTTTTGAGTTTTTGAAAGTAGCCTTCAAATAGGCACCGTCGTGATGTTCCATTACTTCCATAAAGCTAACTTCCATATAGTTGTTGTTTTCTATGCAATCTTGCCACAGTTTGAAAAGCTCCCCGTCCTGCAAACTAAGGCTCAAACCAAACTCTAAGTCTTCTTGATCCAACTGGGATAACTTATCCTTTAGCTTCTCCTCCGCTAACTTTCCAAAATCTTCCAATTTGCCAAGCGCTAAGTTTCTATAACTATCTTCTATAGGCATTGATCATATTTTAAAGGAGGAGGGCTCCAAAGGAGCCCAAATTTTTAGACCGTAACCTTCTTTGGTGGTGGTGGCAAGAAAGGTTCAAGCCCCTGTTCCTGAGCCCACCTTTGAGCCATCTCGTAAGCAGCCTTTGCGGTATCTAAGTTTTTCTGGATTAGCTCCAACTTCTTTTTGAACTTTCTTTCCAAAGCTGAGTCCAAAGATGCGGTTCCTCCAGATGCTACAAACTTTTTGAGGAACCTGGACTTTATACCTTCCTCTATGGCTTCTATGCTTACCCTGCCTATGATTCCAAAGAGAGCACCGATCATTGCCATGTTTGTGGAAAGCTCTGTGCCCGCTATGTCTATGGCAAACTTGGTGGCGTTGAAGTTAAAAACCTTTACTTCCAAGCTTTCCAAGTATTCTTTGTCTTCCTCCGTAAGAAGGTCTTCTTCTGAGTTTATTATAATCAGTCCTTGCCTTTTTATTCCTGAGTAAAAGGGCATGGTGTAAGATTTGCCCATGGTTATAACCTGTGGATGGAAGACCATTATAACGTCCGGATAGACAACCTCTCCCCTATCAAAGATGGGTTCTATGCCAATACGAGCGTAGCTCTCTGCAGGTGCCATCCTCTTTTCTGCACCAAAGAAAGGATTTGAAATTGCATAGTATCCTTCGTAGTCCGCTGCGGTTGCTATTATGTGGGCGGCGGTAACCGCACCCTGTCCGCCGAGCGCCGGCATTCTTATATTAACTCTTCTTCTTGTCATATCAAACCCTCCTCTTTCTTACGGTTTATCACCTCTTCCGCTTGAGGTGTAGCATACTCAAAGAAGGCAAACCTTTCTTTGTCCCTTGCCCTCATCTCTTCCAATCCATCGTCTGAGTTTAGTCCTATCTCAAGTATGCATGGAGTGTAAAGATGCACGTAGGTTGGTCCCACTTCCCTTGCTACGTATATGGCTTTCTTTATCACCTGTTCCACCCTTTTGGGAGAGGAAACCGTTAGCCTTGCTACATAATGACACCCCGAATCTATCGCTAACTGCCACATGGGAACTTTTTCCCACTGCTTGCCCTTTGGTGCCATCTTAAAGACGTGTCCCTTTACTGTAGAACCGCTTTCCTGACCTCCGGTGTTTGCATACACTTCGTTGTCAAAGCATATGGTGGTTATCTTTTCCTGTCTGAAGAAGGATTGAAGGGTGCAATCCAATCCTATGTCTATGGTAGCCCCATCCCCTGCAATGACCACCACATCTTTGACCTTGTCTGGAAACCTCCACTCAAGCACCCTTTTTATGCCAGAAGCTACTGCGTTTTGATTACCGAAGAGAGAATGAACAGTATGAAGGGCTATGTGAGGAAAGACCAAAGAAGTGCATCCAGTGGAATTTACTATTATGGTATCCTCTGGGTTTGGCAAGGATGCCAGGATGTATCTGAGGGCCATAGATTCTGGACATCCCGCACACAGCGAGTGCTCCTCTATGAGTTCCTTTGCGTAAGGCAGGTCCATTACGCCCCTTTTTGGATTGCCCCATGTAGCCCTCTCTTCAAGGTCTATTATCTCCTTGGGCATAAACTCCTTTAACTCTTCGTTAATATCGTATATCTTATATGACATACTTAACCTCCTTTCCAAGAGTTTTTAAAACTTCTTTTACTATTACCTCTGGTGGCATGGTCATACCACCAGCAACCCTTGGAGTGCCTATGATATCTGCCTCAGATTGTTTGTATAAGTATCTTCTTACTTCCCTCTCCAACCAGCCTACAACGTTGAACTCTGGAACAAAGATAATTTTTGCGTTTTTTGTTGCGTCTATTAGCTCTTGTATTGGGAAAGGTCTTATGGTCTTTAGTTTTACCACCTTTGCCTTTATTCCTTCGTCTTCGAGGAGCCTAACTGCCTCTTTTGACTGTGCCGCAGCTGTTCCACAGGCAACAAAGACAATCTCCGCTTCTGGATCCCCAAACTCTTCAATCAGCCCCCTTAGGTAATGCTTAGCATAAGGTCTTGACCTTTCTATAGCGGCTCTTACTTCCCACTGCCAGCTGGCGTGGGTTGCATAAGAAATGTAGTTGGACTTCATCACAAATGGGTCCCTCAAAAACCTTCCCGGTGGAACTTCTGCGTCTATCACTGGCATGGGAGCCTTGTATGGGTTGTAAGGTGGCAAGGCTATATCATCTGGAGGAAGCATTATGGCTTCTCTGGTGTGGGACACAAAAAAGCCATCCACCACAGTTACTACAGGCACATGAACATCCGGCTGTTCTGCAACCACAAAACCTGCCAGTATCATGTCAAAGAGGTCTTGGGCATTTTCCGCATACCATATCATACATCCCGTATCTAAAAGAAACGAAACTTCTAAGTTATCAGGCTGTATAGAAAGGGGCGAATTTATTCCTCTTGCCATAAGAACAAGCTGGACAGGTATCCTTGTTCCAGCCCACATGGGGAAGTTCTCCATAGCCCTGAGCGTTCCAGGACCAGAGGTGGTGGTTATGCATCTTGCTCCAGCCATTGCACATCCTGCCAACGCAGACATGACGCCAAACTCAGACTCTCCTCTAAAGTAGACACCAACATAGCCCTCAACCCAAAGCTCACCTATGAGGTGTGCTGCCTCCGATTGGGGAGTGATGGGATAGGATACGGATGCATCTACCGATGCCCTTTTAACAGCTTCTTTCACCGCCTCAGAACCTGTCATAAAATGCTTGGTTCTTGGGGCTTCAAAAAGCAGATAATCGGGTGAAACCACCCTCTGGCCTGCTCTGTTGTATATGACTTTCTCTGTAGATGTTTGAATCATCTTACACCTCCTTTGATAGAAATTTAAGTTAAATGTATTGAAAAAGCAAATCTATATTATGATTTTACTCAGTTAATCTATGAGTTGGGTAAGAAAATGGCTATAAGCGTATTTTCTTCCTCCAATTGCTCCTGGGTAGCCTCCAATAAGTCCAAGCAGTCTAAGACCTCCTGTCCTTTTGGACTGCCCACAGAAATCAAAAAGCCATCTTTCAACTCGGTTATAGCCAGGTCAAAGCCTTTTGCACTAAAAGGAGAGCCTCCTACAGACGTGCAAAAGCAGGTGTCCGAAGGTTTAACACAGTTTGCCACAATGAATAGATTGCCCTCCCTCAACTTGTTGTAAAAGACATCATCCTTAAAAACTCTGTCCAACACCTTGACCGCATTAAGGTCGCAGTTTCTTATGCCAAAGAAGGCAAACCCACCTTTAAGCTCTGGAAGTTCCTGCTCAAGGTCCTTTGAAATTCTGAGAAAGGTGAGATTTTTAGGATGCAAAAACTCCTTAGGTGAATTCATACCGTGGGTCCATCCATTGAAGATACCCTCCTCCTCCGAGTGGATTCTATAAAAACCCGGCGATTGATATTCCTTTACATTCTCAGGGAAAGTCAGTTCCTCGCCCTTCCACTCCACATAAGTTATTACACCATCTTTCAGCGTCGGGTATATTAATCTGTAAGTTTTTCCTATTCTTTAGAAAAACTTTCTCATTCTCTCCAAAAGTTTATCAAAGGCATGCGCCAATCCGATCCAAAGGCTCTTTTTGATATTTTAGTTCCGATGGGTGCCTGTTTTCTCTTGTATTCTGCCTTTCTCAGCATTTCAAGAACCTTTCTTACGAGTTCTTTATCAAAGCCTTCTCTGACGATCTCCTCAAAGGTATAACCTTCTTCTATATAAAGCTCCAAGATCTTGTCAAGCACCTCATAGGGTGGTAAGGTGTCTTGATCTGTTTGGTTTGGTCTTAGCTCAGCGGTGGGTGGTCTGGTAAATAGTCCTTCTGGAATGTCCGGCTTTATTGAGTTTCTATACTTTGCCAGTTTATAAACCAAAGTTTTATACACGTCCTTTATAGGAGCAAACCCACCCGCCATGTCCCCGTATATGGTAGTGTATCCCACTGCAGATTCGCTTTTGTTGGAAGTAGATAGCACAAGCCAGCCATGTTTGTTGGAAAGGTAAAAAAGTATGTTTGCCCTTATGCGTGCCTGAAGGTTTTCTTCTGCCACCGTTAGCTCTTTACTTCCAAGGCTATCTTTGTAAGATTCAAAGATGTGATCTATCGGATAAGTAAGAAGGTCTATACCTAAGTTTTTTGAAAGCTCCAAAACGTATCTTTTGCTTTCCTCCGAAGTGTATTGAGAAGGCATAAACACACCCGCCACCTTCTCCTTGCCAAGAGCATCTACTGCAAGGCAAGCAGTAAGGGCAGAGTCTATTCCACCAGATAGTCCAAGAACCACCTTTTTAAAACTGTTCTTATAAAAGTAATCCCTAAGACCTAAAAGGAGTGCTTTGTATATCTCTTCTTCTCCCTGTGGGTTTGGTTCCAAAACAGCTTGAAAATACTCCAACTTTCTTTGGTCTAAAACGTTTTCAACAGAAGGACATTCGGTTAGCCTCTCCCTTAGCCTAAGGTCCATCAGTCTTTTTGCTCTTACCTTTGAAAGGGGCAAACTAACAGTTTCTGCGCTCTCTTCAAAGGCTTTAGCCCTGTATATTACTTTCCCCTCTGGGTCTATTATCAAACTCCTTCCGTCAAAAACCAGCTCATCTTGAGCGCCCACTAAATTTACATAAACTATGTAAGCTAAATTGTCCTGGGCCCTTGCCTTCAGAAAGTTTTCTTTAAAACTGTATTTGTTTGCGTAGTATGGAGAAGCGTTTATGTTTATCAGAACTTCTGCACCGCATAGGGCGTAGTATCTTTCCCAACCATCTGGATGCCACACGTCCTCGCATATAGAAAAACCAAGTTTTACCCCGTTTATGGATAACATAAGTGGTTTGTTGCCACTCCTAAAATACCTCTTTTCGTCAAAAACAGAGTAGTTTGGCAAAAAGGTTTTGTGGTATATCCCAAAGACCTTTCCCCTTCCCACAAGAACTAAGGAGTTAAAAAGGTCCTCCTCATAATAGGGCATTCCTACAACTGCTATGGAGCTTAGAGACTTAGAAAATTCCACAATCCTTTCCAACTGCCTTTGGCATTCTTTTAAAAATTCCCTGTTAAAAAGAAGATCCTGAGGGGGATAACCGCTTATAGAAAGCTCTGGAAAAACCACAAGGTGTGCTTCTTTGTCTTTGGAACTCCAAACTTCAAGGATCTTGTCGGTGTTTCCCTTTACATCTCCCACCTTAAGGTTAAGCTGGGCTATACAAACGTTTATAAACTCCATGGATTTAATTTAGCTCCTTTGGATAGGGTTCAAAGATTGTTTGAGTTTGTAGGTATCCCTCTTCAAACCTAAAAGCCCAACTTTTTAGAAGTTCAAAGATGGTCTTTTCATTTACTAAACCTTTTTTGAAGTCCTCCAGCAGTGTAAAAAAGTGGTCCTTTTCCTTTTGGTTTAACCTTCTGGAGAGATGGCCGTACATGTGGGTAAAGGTGTTTATGTACTGACCCTTAGAAGGAGACCTTTTAAATGCCAGTTTGAAAAGCCTTGAGTATTCCTTAATTGTTTGAGCAAAGTCCTTTGAGGATGCTACAAGCTGTCCCATCTGTTTCAGTTTTGTTTGAGAGTGAAGCATAAGAAGGTATTTGTTTATTTTGTGAAACTCCATAAGCTGGCTTATACTTTGCGCTCTGCTTATAAACTCCCTAAGCCTTGCGATGGAAAATATCCTAACTAAAAAGTGTTTTCTTATATTCTCATCCTTTAACCTTTTTTCATCTTCCACGGGTAGCTCTTCAAACCTTTCTAAGACTTTTTTTGCAAACAGTCCCTTTGTGCGATGGGAGAAAATTCTTCCCTCTGGGTCTTTGTAAGAAATGGTGCTGTTGGACACTCCACAAGAAGGAGATTTGCCCTTTAGCAAAAAGCCATCTACTTCTTCCAATCCACTTAAAAAACTTTCTGCAAAGCTGAGCATATCTTCGGTTAGGTCTTTTCCAGAAGAAGGTTGAACAAGCCTTAGTTCCTTTTCCCTCCAGTAAAGGATAACTTTGTTTCTTGGCACACCCAATCCTATGGATACTTCTGGACAAACTGGTATAACCTGACAGTAGCTTAGAAGTTTTTCCACAAAAGTATCTTTTACAGTCCCTCCGTCGTATCTTACAAACTCTCCTGCCAAACACGCGCTTACCACAAGCTTGGGAGTTGGATGTTTCATAGTTTTAAATCTCTTGCAAGAGTTTTTCCACGTGTCCTTTTGCCTTTACGTTATAGTAAGCTTTTTTAATAGTTCCATCCGGATTTATGACGAAGGTGCTTCTGATTATACCCTTCGTTTCTTTTCCATACATCTTTTTTACCCCATAAGCGCCATAAAGCTCTGCGATCTTACAGTCTGGGTCGCTCAGCAGAGGAAAAGGAAGATTGTACTTTTCCTTAAATTTTTTGTGGGAAGAGACAGAATCTGGGCTAACTCCAACTACCTTATAACCTTTGGCAAGGATTTGGCTTATGTTATCCCTAAAGTCGCAGGCTTCTTGGGTGCATCCGGGTGTGTTATCCTTTGGGTAGAAGTAAAGGATAAGAGGTCTGTCTAAAAGGTCTTTAAGGCAGAGCTTTATTTCTCTTCCTTCTTCGTCTATGCCCTCCAAACAAAAATCTGGAGCTTTGTCTCCTTCTTTAAGCATAGAATTAATTATAATGCCTTCTTTTTATACTTCGGGTGAGAAATTAATAAAAAGGCAAGTTTTCTTGTTAGAAAGCCCTTTGGAGGGCAGGGACTTGTAATATCCTTTTCAATTACATCACCAGGTGGAGGAAAGGTATAACGCTTTTGGCTTACCTTTATGGGTATGCCATTGGCTATAGCTTCTTCAGAAAAAGCTATGTGCTTGGTTAATTTCTCACCCGAACGATTTATAGATATCATGGGGAACCTCCTTTGGAGAAGTTCTCTGAAGGAGGTTTTAAGTATAAGCCTGCCGAAAAAGAAGCTCCTCTCATAATAGACCTTGTAGTATCCTCCGTGCTTATATCCATAGGTATTCTCATGATTCCGCCCCAGATCATATCCTTACCCTTTAAGCTCATGCTTTTTGTCCTGGCCAATGGTTGGGAACTTGTTATACTTTCTCTAGTAAGGAGCTACCAATTAGCCCTGAGCTTATTCTGTCTATGGCACAAAGAATGTTAGAAATGGCTTTTATGCTGGCTGCTGCCCAAATACAGAAGATGACCCTTAGTTATATTCCAAAGCTAGTAGCAGCTTACGTTACAATTTTTGTTTTTGGTGCATGGATGTTGAATAAGCTTTTAGCTTTTACCAAGGAGCTTATTATAAACATCTCCGTTTGGCTGAAATGATAATCTTTGATCTGAATAGCCTTTTAACTCTTTTTTTGCTACATGTAAGGATCCTATCTTTCCTTTTAGTCGTCCCTTTTTTTGGCAAAGAATTCCTTCCCAATACGTTCAAAGTTTTTTTAGCCACAGCCCTTTCCCTAACGCTTTTTATGTATGCGGATATAAAACCTCTAGATTTTCCAACTATAGGACATTTTTATTTTTCTGTGTTGAAGGAGTTTCTGTTTGGATTTTTCAGTGGCCTCTTCCTCAGGTTCGTTTTTGACGCAGTAATGATAGCAGGGGAGGTAATAAGCGCAAACATGGGTATAGCTATAGCCACACTTTTTTTACCACAACAGCCTCAAACCTCTGTTATGTCTGTCTTTTTCATGCTGCTCTTTACTTCCCTTTTTCTTGCCATTGGTGGTCCAGAGATGGTGTTTTTAGCTTTGGCCAACAGTCTAAAAAAGGTGCCCTTAGGTGGGTTTGACCTTTACTCTTTGGATTTGGCAGCTTTTTTAATCTTGTTTTACGAAAGCTTTAACTTAGGAGTGTTGTTGTCCATTCCTATAGTTTTAAGCATGCTTTTGCTTAATCTGGTCCTTGCGGTAGTCAACAGGTTTATACCTCAAGTGAATGTATTCATAGTGGGCTTGCCACTACAGGTCTTTTTGGGCTTTTTATTACTTGTAGTTCTTTTCCCTCTCTTATCCTACCTCTTGTCCAGCCATCTAAAGGAGTATATGATAGAGTTTATTAGGGTGGTGGGAGGCTAACTATGCCGGAAGAGAATAAGACGGAAAGAGCAACGCCGTATCGAAGAAAGAAGTTAAGAGAAGAGGGTAATGTAGCCAAGAGTATAGAAATAGCTACCGCAAGCACTATCTTATTGGGAACTATAATCATTTTCTTTTTAGGTTACACTCTTTTTGAAAGAATCTTGCGGTTGTTCTGGAACGTATCCCTCAACCCATTTGTGGATGCTTCCACAGTATTTGCTCAATTTAGGGATTCCCTTCTCCCTCTTATATTACCCTTTTTTGTCTTAACTATCTTAGTAGTTATTCTAACCTATATAGCCCAATTTGGCTTTATTTTTACCCTAAAACCTATCCAACCAAAGCTTGAAAGACTAAATCCTTTTGAAGGTTTTAAAAGAATCTTTTCTCTCACTACACTTTTTGAACTTTTGAAAAACAGCTTAAAGGTCTTTCTACTAATCGTAGTTGCTTACCTTTTCCTTAGGTCAGAGTTGGGCGAACTCACGGAAATCTATTCAAGCAGTTTGTACCTCAGCGTAAAGAATTTTCTTATCTTTACTTTTAAATTAATAATTTTTATAGGTATGATTGCTCTTCTTATAGCCTTCTTGGACTATGCATATAAGCGTTGGGATTACGAGAGAAAGATCAGAATGAGTAAGGAAGAGGTCAAAGAAGAGTATAAACAGCATGAGGGTAATCCTATAATAAAAAGTGCTATAAGGAAGAGAATGAGGCAACTATCCAAAGGTAGAATGTTGCAGGAGGTGCCAAAGGCAAGTGTGGTGATAACAAACCCAACGCACACAGCTGTAGCTCTGCGTTATGATCCAGGAAGAGGAGACAAAGCACCCGTAGTAGTTGCCAAAGGCAAAGGAAGGGTAGCGGAAAAAATAATAGAAGTTGCTATAATAAACGGTGTAGCTGTGGTAAGAAGGGAAGCCTTAGCAAGAGCTCTTTACACTGCTGTGGATGTTGGTGAAGAAATTCCGCCTAAGTTCTACAGAGCTGTAGCGGAAATAATAGCTTTCGTTATGGCTCGTAGAAAAAGAATAGTGGCATGATGGATGTGGGAAAGCTCTTTATTTTGTTGGGAACATTGTTGATAATCTTTGGACTGATTTTCATCCTATTTGAAAAGGCACCCTTTGGCTTTGGAAAGCTACCGGGAGATATAGTGTTTAAGAAGGATGGCTTTACATTTTACTTTCCTATCATTACATCACTGTTGATAAGTCTTATTCTTACCCTTATCCTCAACCTTGTGTTTTGGTTGTTTAGAAAGTAAGTGGCGGAGCCGACGGGACTTGAACCCGCGACCTCCGGCTTGACAGGCCGGCGTTCTGACCTGGCTGAACTACGGCTCCTCAAGTTTATATTATAACACAGATGGAAGTGTTTGACCAATACGCTAAGAACTACGATCTTTGGTATGAAAAACCCTTCGGAAGCAGTGCCTTTAAGCTTGAGCTATCTTGTATTGAAAGAGTTTTAGATCCTTTTTCCTCATCCCTTGAGGTGGGGGTAGGAAGTGGTAGGTTTGCCAAGGCCCTTGGAGTTCCCTATGGCTTGGACCCTTCAATAGAGCTTCTGAGGTTGGCAAAGCGGAGAGGCATTGTTGGGATTCTCGGAAGGGCAGAGGCTTTGCCCTTCAAAAGCTTAAGCTTTGACTTGGTTCTCATGGTAGTTTCTGTATGCTTTTTTCAAAAGCCTTTGCGTGCCTTTGAAGAAGCTTGGAGGGTTTTAAAAAGGGATGGAAGCTTGGTGCTTGGGCTTGTTCTTTCAGAAAGCCCTTGGGCGAACTTTTACAGAGAAAAGGCAAAGAAAGGGCATCCCATTTACTCCCACGCAAGGTTTTACTCCTTTGGAGAACTCTCCTACATGCTAAACCAAACCCACTTCAGAATTGAAAAAATATACACCACCCTCTTTGAGGAACCCCAAGACCAAGAGCCATTAAAAAATAAAGAAATCAGAGAAGGTTTTTGGAAAGAGGGAGGCTTTTTTTGCATAAAAGCTAGAAAGTTAAGCTTATAAGCTTTTCAATCAAGTTTGCAAGTTTAAAGTCCTTTTCTGTGATAGCATCCGCCTCGTGGGTCTTTAGCTTTATTTTTAACCTTTTAAAGCCAAGTTCCACATCAGGGTGGTGCCACAAACTTTCCGCAAGATAGGCTATAGCGTTGAAAAGCATTACAGTTTCCTTCCAGTTTTTGGTGTTTATCTCTCTAACAATGTAACCATCTTTATATGACCATTGTGGAAGTTCTTCTTTTATTCTTTCAAGGACCTCTTCAGGGCTAAAGCTTTTCAATCCTTCTTCTGACATGAAGGACACACTCCGTAAATGTAAAGTGAATGGGAATGCACTTTAAAACCTTCTACCTCTTTGGGCACTTTGCAACCTGCGTCTATTTTCATGTCTGTTATAGACCCACATATAATACAAACAAGGTGATCATGTTCCTGAATGTTTGCATCGTATCTTATCGAATTTCCCCAGTAGGCTACTTTCCTTATAAAGCCCATCTCTTCCAAAGTTTCTACCGTCCTATAAACCGTAGCCAAAGAAACAAAAGGGTAAATTTCTTTAACTTCTTCGTATATCTCTTCCACCGTAGGATGGTCTTTCCTCCTTAGGAGGATCTCATAAACCGCCAACCTTTGGGGAGTTATCTTTAAACCTTTTTCCTTACAAGCTCTAACAAAATCTTCCAACCTTTCTTTATAATCCAACATCATAGTAAGCTAATAATATAAAGCATTTAAGAATAATTCGCAACTATTTTTGGTTTATAATATCCCGATAGGCGAGGTGCCGGAGTGGCCGAACGGGGCGGTCTCGAAAATCGCTGTGGGTTTACAGCCCACCGGGGGTTCGAATCCCTCCCTCGCCGTAAAAGGTTCAATCATGAGCTATTTAACAAGGGAACTAAAACCTTACTTTGAAAAGGGGCTTGCACCACTTATAGACACAATAGCAAAGCTTAAGGTCCATCCCAACCTATTAACCGTTTTAGGTTTAGTCTTTGTATGCGTTGGCTCTTACCTGCTGTTTTTGAAAAGTTACCTTCTAAGTTTTTTTTTCTTATTGATTGGTGCTCTTTGCGATGCTTTGGATGGTGCGGTAGCAAGGAAAGGGAAATACGATAGTTCCTTTGGTGCCTTTATTGATTCTTTGACGGATAGATTTTCTGACGCCATGCCTTTTGTCGCCATAGCCCTTTCTTCGCAGGATAGAATTTTGACCTTTCTTTCAATTATGGCAATAGTTCTTTCTTTTGGGGTGAGCTATGCAAGGGCAAGGGCTGAGGGTTTGGGTTACGAGCTGAAAGTAGGACTCTTTGAGAGAACTGAGAGGTGGATAGTCCTTCTGATTGGTATCCTTTTTGAGGAGATTTTTTTAGCCATAGTGTTGCTCGTTATAGGTTCTTCAATAACTTTACTTCAAAGGGTTTATACTTTTATGAAAATTTCAAGGAGGTAGAAGGATGATACCGAAGGAATTAATAGATACTATGAAAAACCTTGGAGTTTTTCCAGTAGTGCTTGGTACCGTAGATAGAGATGGAAACATCCACCTTGCGTTTATTACATGGGTCCATCCTGTAGATGAAAGAACTTTAAGATTTGCCCTAAGTTCAAATGCAAAAAGTGCAAAGAATATAGCGGAAACCGGAAAGGCATCTTTGATGGTATTTAACACAAACACAGCCCTTGCCTTATATGGAAGGGCAAAAATGGTATTGGAAAGGATAGAAGAGGTGAAGTTTCCTGTTTCAGTTTTTGAACTATCCTTGGAAAAGGTAGAAAACACCCTATTTCCCGGGGGAACAGTATTGGGACCCATACCCTTTGCCCATACGGGTAATTTAGTAGAAGCTTCGGAGTTGGACGAGTTGGTTTTATCTGCCCTAAGAAGATAGCCTCAGAAGAAAAAGCCTAAGACGAAGTGAATTCTGCTTTTGGATGTGTCCCCGGGTACCCTCTTTGTTTTAAAAGCCCAATCAAGTTTAATCGGAGCAAAAGGAGTTATGAATCTTATACCTATGCCGTATCCTCCCCTTAAGTTTTCCGCCTTTAGTTCCTTTAACTCATTAAATCCAAGACCCGTATCGTAAAACACAGAACCGTAGAGTATGGTTTTATACAAGGGATAGTTTGCTTCTACGGACAGTATAAACTGTTTCTTTGATCCTATGGGTTCCAGTATGTTTGGGTCCAAAGGGCCAGCGTATCCGTATTTGTAACCCCTGATTGTAAAGTCTCCGCCCACAAAGAACCTCTCATCCAAGGGTATGGTTTTTCCTCCGTAAGGTTCAACCACACCTAAGGAACTTCTGAAGTTGAAGACGAAACCTGTATCAAAGAGAGTGTCTTGGAAGAATGTTTGATGGGATAGGGTTATCTTGTTAAATCTTTCTGTGCCTCCCGCAAAGGGTAAGGCAACTGTGTATCCAATCTCTGTTAGTGAGCCTTTTGTTGGGAAAAGATAATTATCCCTTGTATCCCTTGAAATGCCAAAGATTAGCTTTCGGGATTGCCTTGTGCCCTCCTCCTGACGTATTATGGGTGACGCATCCGGAGAAATATCAGAATATTTCACAACCTGTGCGCTAATTCCCCCGCTTATCTTCCAATATTCGCTTAGCTCCCTTGAAAGTATCAGGTCTATACCTGTCCTTGAAACGGTGTATGTGGTGTATTCCAATCTTCTGTCGTATAGAAAACCGCTTAGGTCCAATGGTTGGTTTAAAAACCACTTTTTGGTGTAGGAAAGGGAATTGTCCTTTATTTTGCTCCCAAAGGACATAGAAAATCCCGCAATATCACCCGTGCCTAAGAAGTTGCCCTTTCTGATGGATAGAAACCCAGACACCCCGCTTACCTGATTGTATCCAAGCCCTACGGAAAACTGTCCAGTAAATCTTTCCCTTATTTTTGTTTCTATGTCCCACTTATTCTTTTCGGACGGAGACAGGTTTATTTCCACGTCCTGATAGTATCCTAAGTTGAATATTCTCGTCCTTGACCTTTCTAACTCTCTTTGGTTTATAAGGTCACCCTCTTGGATTTTTAGCTCCCTTCTTATCACATAATCCCTTGTTTCGTAGTTACCCTTTACCTCTATTCTTCCCGCATACACAGGTTCTCCTTCGTAAATCCTTATAAGTACAAATACTTCCCCCTTTTCTCTATCCACCTGTTCCTGTTTATCAAAGCTAACATTCAAAAAGCCTATTTGTGAGTATTTAGTCTTTATGTTTCTTAGCACACTCTCTACCACAGCACTTTTGTAAAAACCGCCCCTATTTTTCTTCAAAGCATTGCCTAAAAGTTCCCTCTCGGAAAAATAGGTATTCCCTTCTATTTTTACACCCCTTAGCTTGTACCTTTTCCCTTCCGTTATTTGTATTACCACCTTGTATTTGTTGTTTTCCTTTTTTACATCGTAAGAAGTTTGCACTTCCAAAAACCCTTCCGACCTGTAAAATTCTTCTATTTTTTTGAGGTCTTCTTTCAAAACCTCTTCGCTGAACGGAGGTCTGAGCCTAAGGGCTAAAAGACTTGGTGGTTTTGTCTGCATAAAACCTAAAAGCTTACTTCTTTTAAAGCTTTTGTTCCCCTTTATTTCAATATCGCTTACATATTCTGGCTCTCCTTCCACTATCTTATAAACCAGCTTTGACGCACCTTTTTTGGGCACAAGCTCATAAGAGACCTGCACGTTTGTATAGCCTTCCTTCTGATAAGCTTGGATTATTCTACTCTTTATGACCTCCATCTCTTCCCTGCTTAATACTCTCCCGAGCTTTAACCTCCTTTGCACTTCAACCTTTTCTTCTATGGCAGGTGAAGAAGTGTAGTCTCTTGTTATCTCTTCTATGTCTATCTTTCCCACTTCAGTCTCTATTCCTATCCTTTTTTCCAACTCGTCCGCTTTTATCTTTCTGTTGCCCACAAACTCTATCTTGTATATCACTGGCAGGTCCTTTACCTTATAAATGAGGACAACCTTGTCTCCAACCCTTTCTTCTTCTACTTCTATGCGGTCAAAGAAACCAGTTCTGTAAAGGCGCCTTATATCCTCCCTTATAGCTGATGGATCGTAAGAAAAACCTTCTTTTGCTCTTAGCAATCCCCTTATGATCTCTTCTGGCACATACTGAGCACCTTCTATCTCTATCCTTTCTATCGTCTGTGCATAAAGCAAACCAAAGCTAAGCAAAAGTGCCGACGTTAGCTTACGCAATTTCTACACTCCTTTCTCCGGATTTCACAAAACCAAAGATAAAAGCATCGGGTATTTCAGATAGAACCTTTTCAGCATTTGTCTGATCAGTGATAAGAACAAAACCAACTCCCATGTTAAACACCCTAAACATTTCTTGTTTTTCTATATTACCAAGCTTTTGAATCCAATGGAAGATGGGATTCATTGGGATGCTTTTTTCTTCTACAACCGCCTTTGTTCCCTCCGGAAGGATCCTAACCACATTGCCCGGTATTCCACCACCAGTTATGTGAGCCATCCCCTTTACTTGAATGCCTTTCTCAAGCAAAGCTTTAACTTCCTTCCAGTATATACGCGTTGGCTCAAGGAGGATCTCTCCCACCGTTTTGTTAAACTCTTCTAAATACGTCTCATAATCAATCCTTTTTAGCTCCAAAACCTTTCTCAAAAGGGAATATCCATTACTGTGAAAGCCAGAAGAAGGTAGTCCAATTAAGACATCCCCCGGTTTTATATTCTTTCCTGTTATCAGTTCATCCTCTTCGCATACCCCTACACAAAAGCCCGCAAGGTCATAAACCCCCTCTGGATAAAAATCAGGCATCTCTGCGGTCTCTCCTCCCACAAGAGGCATTTCAGAAAGCTTACAACCTTCTATTATACCTTCCATAACTTTTTTGAGCACATCCAGATTTAACTTTCCTGTCGCTATGTAGTCCATAAATCCTAATGGCTTTGCGCCGGAGGTTATAAGATCGTTTACATTCATCGCCACAAGGTCTATACCTACCGTATGATGGACGTTCATCTGTTGGGCAACCTTTAGCTTTGTGCCTACACCATCAGCAGTCATCATAATCACGGGCTTTTTGTATCCTTCCAGCAAAACTCCGCTGGCAAAACTGCCAAACAGAATGGCTTGGGTTTTAAGCTCCTTAGTTTTATCCTTTATAAATTCTACAAAACTCTCCGCTTTTTCTATATCCACACCCGCCTGTTTGTAAGTTAGCCTATCCATTGAGATAAAACTCCTCCAAAACAGAGTATATGGGTCCTACGGAAGTTAAGGAACTCCTTATAATGGATATCCTATCCACAGTATCTTCGCCAAAGTTTGTGTTTTCGTATTTTTTCAAAAAAGTTTTCAGCTTTTTTCTATCGTATTCTTTTATTCTGCAGATGGTTACATGAGGATAGAAGGGTTTGCTGTCGCTTTTTATACTTAGCTTTCTGTTGGTATGGTAAATATCCTTTGCTAAGGCTTTTAGTTTATTCCCGCCTTCTTCAATTCCGATCCAAAGCACCCTTGCTCTATCTAAATTCGGAAACACACCCAAGGACCTATACTTTACCTTTATTGCCTTGTGTCTCTGCGACACCTCTTGAACAGCCTTTGCTATATCCATAATCTTTTCCTCTGGCACTTCCCCTATAAAGTAAAAAGTCATGTGATAATTCTGAGGTTCTACCCATTTGCCCTTTATAAAGTCATCCGCTTGCTCCTTTATTTTCTCCACATGCTCTTGAATACTCTTAGTGGTAAAAAAACCTATAAAAATTCTAAGCACAGCTGATCTATTATTATACCTTTACTCCAAAAGCTCCACAACGCCTAAGTCTATTATTTTCCCCCTCACGATCTTTCCGCTTTGGGTTTTAACCCTCACCGTTTTACCCACCTCTCCACCATCTAATGCGGTGCAGTAGGTTGTTATCTCTAAATTCCCACTGCGAAGTACAAGCTTTACCACATCCCCTCTTTTTACCGCAGGCAAAGGCTTAATTATAGACCTTCTGAGAATGGAACCTTTTGGTATGTGAATGCTTGCCTGATACCTTTCCAACTCTTCCTCGTTTAACCTAAAATCGTTGGGAATACTTCTTAGCCATCTTTCCTCTTCCGCAAAAAGCTTTTCAGATAATACTGTTCCTTTTGGTATATCTTGCTTTGCTACAAAAAACTTTGCCTTCCAATAAACCTCTAATATGGCACTCAACCTTTTCTGTCCAAAATCAATGTAAGCCAAAGCTCTTGCTCTTCCGTACTCCATATCCAGCTCTACCTTTGGAGTCCCATCCAGACTACCTTTCCAATCAAGAATCTTTATTCTTTCAACCCTTACGCTATCCCCAAACCTTTCCTTTACCGTATTCTCCACAAGATCCTTAAGCTCTTCTTCTGTCCAAGAAAAGCAAAGGGATAACGCCAAGAATATGCTAAGCACTATCCACATCCATAAGCATTAGCTTTCTTATAAGAGTTGCGGGTTCCACTTCCTTTGGACAAACGTTGTTGCACTTATTACAGGAAAGGCAGTGATAAAGCCTTCCAGAAAGTGCTTGAAGCTTCCTAAGTTGTTTTTTACCTTCTCTTGGATCCACAGAAAATCTATAAAGCTTAGCAAAGAACAAAGGACCTGCGTAATCTTCTTCCAAAATTTGAGGGCAGTAAGAGTGACATGCACCACAGAGGATGCAATCAGCGGAACTTTCTATGTATTTGCTAACCTCTGGGTCTATGTTTATATTCTCCTTGTTTTCTGAAATCCAAAGGGAGAGCTCTTTCATCTTCTTTGGGATAACTTCATGATCCACCACCAGGTCCTTGATTACCCTAAGGTTCTTTAAAGGCTCAATCGTAATTTCCTCTCCGTCCAAAAGGTAAGGTAAAACCTGCTCTTTGCACGCAAGTTTGGGAAAGCCATTTATGTATATGGCGCAGGTTCCACATATACCAGCCCTACAAAAATGTCTAAAAGTAAGCGTCTCATCTTGAGTTTCCTTTATCTTTTGCAAAGCGGACAGAAAGGTCATACCTTCTTCGTAAGGCACAGAAAAGCTGTCATACCACGATTTACCCTCTTTATGCCTTCTTATTCTAAGTTTTAACTGCATAGAAAAATAAAATAGGCTATTGTCAGAGATTTGGCTATGGGATATATTTAAATATATATCCTTTAAGGGGGCGAATGGTTTCGACGGGGATAGCAGGCTTAGGGAAGCAGGCAGGGTGGCAACCTTAACAGCCGATCAAAACACTTCCCGAAGCTGAACTGGCCCTCGCTGCCTAAGAAAAGGCAGCGGCTCGCCGGTTGGTGTGCCTCTGGCTGACCGGTTGGGTTCATAGACAGGGGTGTAGGAAGGAAGGGTTGGCAGGGCTCTCCTTCCGAAACTTACCTGCCTTGTGGCTGTTTTGCCTGCCAGTGGGCGAACAGCCATTAAAGACAAACACTGGCTAAGCCTGTAGAAGCCCTAATAGCCGGGCTATCCTCGGACGAGGGTTCGATTCCCTCCGCCTCCACCATAAACAACCATGCAAGTAAAAGCTTTTAGGTGGGATGGTCAAAAACTTTGGTTATTGGATCAGAGGAAACTGCCTGATTTGGAGGAGTGGATAGCCTTAGAGGACCATCTCCAAACTGCACAAGCTATAAAGGACATGGTAGTGAGGGGGGCTCCAGCTATAGGTTGTGTTTCTGCTTACGGCTTTGTTCTCGGAGTCAAAAAGGGAGAAGATCCAAAGATTGTTTATGAAGTCCTAAGAAACACAAGACCTACAGCTTACAATCTGTTTTATGCCTTAGATAGGATGATGGATGCTTACAAAAGGGGAGAAGACTTAGAGGCCACTGCAAAGGCTATAGAGGAAGAGGACTATCAGGCTAACGTAAAAATGGCACAAATAGGCAATGAGCTTATACCTAAGAACGCAAGGATCTTGACCCATTGCAATACAGGAGCCTTAGCTACCGCAGGCTTTGGGACTGCCTTAGGAGTAATCCGACAAGCTCATTACTCAGGAAAGTCCATCTTTGTGTGGGTAGATGAAACAAGGCCTTACCTTCAAGGCTCTCGCCTGACCGCTTGGGAACTTCTAAAGGAAGGCATACCTCACAAAATAATCACCGATTCCACAGCTGGCTTTTTGATGAAAAAAGGGTTGGTGGATTGCGTTATAGTGGGTGCAGATAGGATTACGAAAAGGGGTGATGTAGCAAACAAGATAGGGACCTATGCCCTTTCTGTTTTGGCAAAAACCCACCGCATACCGTTTTACGTAGTAGCCCCAAGCTCCACCATAGACTACAGCATAGAAAGCGGAGAAGAGATACTTATAGAAGAACGCTCAGAAGAAGAAGTAAAAAGGTTCAAAAACTGCCTGTTTGCACCAGAAGGTTCTCCTGCCCTCCACTTAGCCTTTGATATCACCCCTGCAGAGAACATAACTGCAATAATTACAGAAAAAGGTATTTGGAAGCCCACATGAACCTTTTAGAGTACCAAAAAAACCTAAGCTTAGAAAAGATGAAACCCATAAATCTGGTGCAGGTAGAGGAGGAATACATAGTTTCCGCTTTTATGGATAAGCTTTCCACAGTGGCACCCGTTAAAGTTTTGTGGGGAAACGAGATAAACCTTCAGGACTTTATAAACGCCCTTGGAGAGAGTGAATTGTTTGAGAAAAAAAGACAAAAAGAGTTTTTGTTCATCAAAAAAGGAGAACAGTTTATAAAGAAGCTAAAGGACCCAAAGCTTATCAAAAGCCTCGCCAACAGAATAAAGACCAAAGCGGTTTTTATTCTCTTAGAAGGAAAGCTTGACAAAAGTAGCCTTCAGAAGGAACCGTTTAAAACCCTTTTAGAACTGGGCGATTTTTTAGAAGCAAAAAAGCTGGACAGAAATAAGATAAGAGATCTGATAAGAAAGAAAGTAGAAAGAGAAGGGAAAAAGATTGACGAGCAAGCCATTGACTATCTTTTAGAAATAACCTCTTACGACCTTACCTTTTTGAGAGGAGAGGTAGAAAAGCTACTTTTGTATGCAGATAAGCAAATAACATTGGAAGATGTCAAAAAAGTCTGTTTGGCTCAGACCTACGGTAATGTGTTTGACTTTATAGAAGCCTTCTTTACAAAAAACCTTGAAAAGACCCTTTCGCTTCTCTCCGCTTTATACAGAATGGGCGTTCCAGCACTGCAGATCCAATGGCTTTTGGTAAGCTATACTTTAAAGCTATTTGTTTTGAAAAAGAGTAATAAAGATCCAGAAACTTTACTGCAAGATCTGGGCGTAAAACACCCCTTTATGATCCACAACTTTAAAAGGTATGCAAAAAACTTTACGGAAAAAGAATTAGAGCTTCTTATAAAGAGACTTTATTGGCTTGATTTTGCAGAAAAAGTAGCATTCGTGCCTCCCGAAAAAGCATTAAGAAACATGATAGTGGATTACTTTAAACAATTAACTCAATCAGCTTGAGGTATTTTTCTAAGATGTCAACGATGTTTCCTTCAAAGCGGTTTATTAGCTTGAAGCGTCCTCTAAGGTAAGGAAAATACGATAGTAGAAAGTCCAATGCTAACCATAATAGACGATGGTTTGTTAGAAAACGGTTTAGGATCCTTCGCTTGACTTTCCACCGATCTAGTAGAACCCACTATGCCGAGTTTAATCATTCCACAAAGTTTTAAATTACAAGCCTTCCATTAGAAATCGTATTTAATCTACTTCCCTTTCTGTGTGAATTTTGTGTTAATATTATTATATTATTGTGTTAAAGGAGGTTAAACATGAAGAGTAGGAAATTTCTCAAGTTAGCACTGCTGGGTGCTATCTTTAGTCAAGCTTATGCCCAAGAACTTTTGCTGAAGGAGATTGAAGTAAAGGGTAAGAAAGAAAGCTTTGAGGACAGTTTGGAAGTTAGGGAAGTAAGAGAAAGCTCTGCTAAAGATGTGGGAGAAGCGCTGACCAAAATAAGCGGGCTTTCCAAATTCCGCAAAGGTGGAATAGCAAACGATGTCTTGATAAGAGCCTTTCAGAGAGATAACATCAATGTCTTGATTGACGATACTGAAGTTCATGGAGCTTGTCCCAACAGGATGGACCCTCCAGCCTTTCACGTAGATTTTTCGGAAGTGGAAAAGATAGAAATTATCAAGGGTCCCTTTGATGTAAGACATCAAGGTTCTATGGGCGGTCTTGTGAATATAATCACAAAAAAACCAGATAAGGGCTTTAGGCTAAACCTGAATGCATCCGTAGGTTCTTTTAACTTTATAAACCTCTCTCCCGTAGTTTCTTACGCAGACAACAGATTTTATGGATTAGCTGGATACTCATACAGATACTCAAAACCATACGAAGATGGAGACGGTAAAAAGATAACAGAAGTTTATCCTTCAGGCAGTTCCAACAGATACAAACCAGAGTTTATAAACTCAAAAGCCTTTGAAATCAACACCTATTGGGCAAAGTTTGGCCTTAAGCCTTTGGAAAACCACGAGTTAGAGCTTGCATACACAAGGCAATCTGCAAAGCACGTGCTATATCCTGCTCTTATGATGGATGCGGATTATGATGATACAGATAGGTTTAGCTTTAGCTACAAGGTTGGAAAAGTCTCAGAGCTGATAAAGTCTTTAAACTTTCACCTCTATTACACAAAGGTGGAGCACTGGATGGATGATAGGCTTAGGGCAAGTTCGGTCAGAGGCTATACAAAACCTAACCCTTGGGGTATGGCAACCTACGCAGAAACTAAAACCTTAGGTGGGAGAATGGAAGGAGAGGTCGGGAATTTCTTGGTTGGTTTTGAAGCCTATAAAAGAAACTGGGATGCGACAAACTATATGTGGCCCCAGACGCCACTGGATTCCGCTCCAAATAGGCAATTTATCATTCCAGATGTGGATGTTACCAACCTTGGAGTTTTTGGAGAGTATAAAACAAAGCTATCTGACAAACTAAGGCTTAGTGTGGGCTTGAGAGTAGATACCACAAAGTCAGAAGCTAATTCTTCAAAAGCAAACACCGACCTTTACTTTGCTTATAAAAACACCAGAAGCACTTCAAAAACGGATACGTATCCATCAGGTAATGTGCAGGTCTTCTACTCCTTTACTCCAGAGCTTGAGTTCTTTGGTGGTTTAGGATACGGAGTTAGAGTGCCAGATCCTCAGGAAAGGTATTTTGCTTTAGGAAGGAATTGTACATCTGCAATGCCCTTCTGCGCTTGGGTAGGAAACCCAGAATTAAAGCCTTCCAAAAACACCGAATTTGACTTGGGATTGAAGTATTCCTCTAAAAAGCTAATGGCAAAGGGAACAGTTTTCTATAGCTTAGTAAAGGATTATATAACTATACACAAGCAGAGAAGGCAGAATGGCGCTGATTTAGTGACAGGAGACAGTGCTATGTCTTATGCCAATGTGGATGCGGTCTTTTATGGTTTTGAAGCGGATATAAGGGCTAACTTGTTTGGAAATCTCTTTCTATTTGGTGGGACATCTTACGTTCAAGGAAGAAAGGACAGAAAGCCACACCTTAACATAAACGACAAAGACGTGGCAGAAGTGCCTCCTCTAAAGGCAAGATTGGGACTCAGATACGATACAGGTCTTTGGTTTACGGAAGGGGAAGTGGTGGCAACCGCCACGCAGGACAAAGTAGATTCAGACCTAAAAGAGCAAAAGACCTCCGGTTATGGAGTGCTGAACCTAAAGGCTGGTGTAAATTGGAAGGGTCTTTCTTTAACAGCGGGTGTGGATAACGTCCTTGATAAGAAGTATTACGAGCATACCTCTTTCTTGAGACATCCCTTTATGGCTGGAGTTAAAGTGCCAGAACCTGGAAGGACTTTCTTCTTAAACGCTTCTTATAAATTCTAACTTATGCACCCCGGGCGTGCCTCATGCGCTACCCTTCCCGGGTTTTTTACTCTACTTGCATACTTTTAGAAGCTCTTGAGTTTTGTAGTCTATTAGGAGTATATATAGTAGTGAGCAGAGCTGAATGTCAGACACTTTAGTGGGGTCTTCCTACACATGGAAAGGTTAAATTTGTGTGAATTTAGGACAAACTATTTAAAATACAAATCTATGGTGTTTATGATTGTTCTGTTGGCAATAAACTTAAGCTTTGCATCTTTAGAGCTATGCAATCCAAAGCTTAGCGTAGAAGATGCAAGCAGGCAAGCATCCCAACTCGTTGGAAAGGTCTATAGTGTAAATCTTTCAAGAAACAAAAAGGGAGAATGCTACTACAGAGTTAGAGGCTCAGAGGGGACCGCTCTGATAGACGCAAACAGCGGAAAGCTGATTAGGTTCTACAGAAAAGTAGAATAAGGCTCAAGAGCTTTCCAATTGCTTTTCCGCCACTCTGAAGACCAAAAGCATCCAAGGTAGCATAGCATCCCAAAACATAGTGAACACGCTACCTATCAGCATGGTAGATAAAAAAGAAAGGGAAGGAACAAGAAGAATATCATCCTCTTTTTTTAACTTGAGCTTTAGCAGGTAAGAATAGTAAGCCCACCACAGCCATAAGATGCCCAAAAGTCCCAAAATACCCTTTTCTATGAACTCAGAAAGCAAAAAGACAGACTCGTAAGTTCCACCTACTGGAGACTTTGGCTCAAGGTAGTATCCTGAGTTTAGACCGTGTCCAATAAGCAGTGGAAGGTAGTTTCCCTCCTTAAGGTCCTTCTTTACCACCTCCAAGCCTGCCTTGAAGATGGTCCATCTTATGCTTGAAATCACGTCTAAGGTTTCTTCGTTCAAGGTTTTCTTCCCAAGCAATACCTCGGCCATAGTAGAAAACCGCAGATCTTTCTGAACAAGAACGCTAAAAGTTATCACCGTGCTAAAACCTATGAAAGTCAAAGTTGCAATCACAAATTTCTTAGAAACTATTTTTCGCATCAAGTAGATGATCAAAAGTAGAGTAAAGATCAATTCCATTATGGCAGACCTTCTCATGCTAGCAAATACAAAGCCTATAAAAATCAGAAAAAGGACAAAATAAATCTTTCTTTTGGTAAATAAGAACATAGACAGGGCGCTTATGGAGAAAAAAGAATAAAGAAATCCTACCTCAAACACTCCGCCCCACAAAGGCGCAGGCACGCCATCTTTGTAGAAGTTGTAAAGCACCACAGGTATTAGCAGAACACCGACAAAGATCAAAAGCTGGTTAAACCTTTTAAAAAACTCATAACCTAACTTTTCTTTACCACCTAAGGGGTATATAAGAAGAAAGATTGACCTCTCTATGGCCTTTCCTGTTTGGGAAGGTGTGTAAAGAAGGGTTGAAAGGATGGTGGGAATAGCGTGAAGCAAGAGAGGGCTCAGGAGCCTTCCGTAGGGCTTTAGCTCTCCTCTGGCTATTAAGTAGAAAGTATAAGCCATAAGAACAATCACAAACCCTTCAAGCGCTGATATGGAAAGAAGCATAAAGACCGTGGCAAGATAAATTATCTTTTTCATGATTTAACTTATCTGCTCTATAGGTTTTCCTTTTGTCTCTTTGCCTTTTATTGAGTAGATTAAAAAGCTTATAAAACCAACTAGCCAAAAGCTGGCAATAGTAAAAATACCTAATCTGTAGTCTTGGCTTGCTATGGAGACCACTACCGCTGGAGCAAAGGCACCGGACAACCGGCCAATTACAGAAAGCACACCTATGGTGTATGCTCTTATGTAGGAAGGATATATCTCGGTGGCTATCACGTAAGCCACGGACGCAAAGGAAAATGCAATAAAGGAATACACAAAGTATAACACTCTTGGATCTACGCCTTTTAACAGAAAAAGAAAAACAGCAAGCATGGACAAAAAGCTTATGGCTGTTCCTAAGGGCTTCCTTCCCAGCTTATCGTTTAAAAAGGCTACCGTTAAACCACCTATTAAACCACCTACACTTCCAAAAAACAGCACGCTGGAAATTTCCAGAGAGGAAAGATTATAAACCTTTGAAAGAACCAGCGGCAAGAAGGTTATAATACCGTAGTAAGTAGTCAAAATAGTAAAGCTCATAGATGCGCTAAATATAAACTGCCATCTATACTTTGTAAGGATTATCTTTGTGGCGTCAAAAATGCTACCTTCAAATACCGGTATATCACAGCTTTCTACCTTTGGAGAAAAGCCAGCTTTCTTTTCCACCTTTCTGACTATTTCTTCCGCTTCTTTTATTCTGTTTTTAGCTATTAGCCACCTTGGAGATTCTGGAACGTAGAGCCTTATGAAGACTATCAGCAAGGCAAGAATTCCCCCTAAAAAGTATGCCACCCTCCAGGCAAAGGATTCGTCAAAAGTTTTAAGAAGATAGAGGGCAGACAAGGAAGCTATTATGCTACCTAAGTTCCAGAGAGCAGTTATGGTTCCATCTACCTTTCCTCTGTGGCGTGCAGGCACAAACTCATCTATGGCTGACTGAATAGCTGCAAACTCTCCACCTAAGCCAGCACCAGCGAGTATTCTGCATAACATAGCAAACTCAAAGCTATCTGCAAAGCCTGTCAGAAAAGTTCCACCAGAGTATAGAAGAAGAGTTATGATAAAAAGGCTCTTTCTGCCGAACTTGTCTGCAAGGTATCCAAACAGCAAAGAACCTATTATGGCACCTATGAGAAAGCCACTCACTAAAAGGGATGCCTGTTGGGCAGAAAGTTCTAACTGTTTTGCCATAGGTTTGAGAACTGCGCTCACTATGACCACCTCAAAGGCATCCAAAACCCAAGTAATACCCAAAGCGACCACAAACCTTGTATGAAAACCCGTCCAGGGCAACGCATCCAACCTACAGGTTAGATCAGTTTTTATAAACCTCATAGAACTCCTCCACAAGAGCCCTAAACCTATCCCCTCTCTCTTTGTAATCTCTAAACATGTCAAAGGATGCACAGGCTGGAGAGAAAAGGATTACATCACCCCCTTTGGCAATGCATAAAGCTTTTTCCACCGCCTCTTCCAAGCTGTTGAAAAGATAAATATCCGTCGCTTTGTTCCAAGCTTTGGCAATCTTTTCTTTTGCTTCTCCTATCAATAGGCAGGCTTTTACCTTTTTGCTAACCAAAGTATGCAGATCTTCAAAGTTCATGCCTTTGTCCTTTCCGCCTGCTATGAGTATAACTTTATGGTCTGGCATGCTCTCAAGGGCAGACCTAAGTGCGTTGGGTGTTGTAGATTTAGAATCGTTGTATATTCTAACACCGTTGAACTCTCCCAAATACTCCAACCTGTAAGGAAGTCCTCGGAAGTTATACGCTACCTCTTGTATAACCTCTTCCGGAACGCCGAGTGTGTAAGCTATAACAGAAGCAGTTAAAACATTCATTGCGTTGTGCATACCTACAATCTTTAACCTTTCTAAGCTAAAAACTTCTTTACCAAAAACATAGCCCTTTCCGTCCTTTATGTGGGCTTCCTTTTCACCAATTAGGATCTTTCTTGCCTTAGTGGGCGTGTTTTTTGTTTCTTCTTGAAAAGCATTTACAGCCAAAAAGTCCTCCTCCTTTTGTCTTGAAAATATGTTGTATTTGCTTTGAAGATAGTCCTCTAAATTGGGGTGCCAGTCCAAGTGGTCCGTAGAAAAATTTAAAAAAGCACCTCCTATGGGGCGAAAGCTTTTTAAGGTCTTCCCTTGAAAGGAAGAAACCTCTAAAACCGCCAAACACTCTGGATTTTTTAAAACTATCTCCGAAAAAGGAATTCCTATATTACCACCTTCCTCTACGTCTTTGAAGAACTTACTCAGCATCAAATAAGTTAGCCTTGTGGTGGTCGATTTACCATCCGTGCCAGTTATAGCTATAGCCTTCCCTCTGAAGAACTCCCACGCAAGCTCCAGCTCACCTATAACGTCCAACCCAAGCCTTAAAGCTTCTTTCCAAAGGGGATGCTTAGGAGGGATGCCCGGAGATAGCACTACTCTATCTACCAAAGGCAGAAATTCTCTAAAGTCCTTTCCTTCTTTGTCGTCCCCTTCATAAACTTCATACCCTTTACTTCTTAGAAGCTTTACCGCAGAGCGCCCACTTACCCCCAAGCCCCACACCAAGAACTTAGACATGGTATCATTTTAATATGAGACTCTGGCTTTTATTTTTTGCTTTAATTTCCGTTGTTTTCTCTCAAGACCTATACAGTGAGTTCATCAAAGAACAGGTAAGACAAATACCTTTAAGCAAAGCCATAGTGTTTGGAAAAGGAAAGGTAGAACTTATTACATTTATGAACCCAGACTGTATGCACTGCAGGAAAGAGTGGCAGGAGCTAAAAAAGTATCCGGACAGGCTAAAAGTCTATGTATTTCTCCTTCCCTTTCCCAGCTTTCCGGAGAGCCGGGCAAAATCTGACTATATAGCGTGCTCAAAGAACAAGATAAAGGCTTTGGATGAAGTGCTTTCTGGAAAGATGGATGGAAAACCTTTAAACGTCCCCAAATGTCCTCTCGTAGATGAGCACTTAGAGATAGCAAAAGCATTGAACATAAATGCTACTCCTTACAACATAATCCTAAAAGACTACAAAATCATAGAAGGCTACAATCCAAGAATGCTTGAAATAATGGGTATAAAGAGGTGATGTTGTTAGTATTAGTTGGACTGTCTGGAAGCGGAAAGTCCTTTGTAGCAAACATTCTGCATAAGGAATTTGGATTTGAGTGGATAAGGAGTGACCAAATAAGAAAAGAAATGGCTGGTTTGGAGCCCACTAAAAAGGTAAAAGTAGGTTTTTCGGAAGGTATTTATGCGGAGGATTGGACAAAGAAGGTCTATGAGCGCATGCTGGAGATTGCTGAAGAAAAATTAATGCAGGGTAAAAGCGTGGTTTTGGATGCTACCTTTCTTAAAAAATGGCAAAGGGACATGGTATTAAAAAAGTTTCCCAAGGCGGTGTTTGTTTGGATAACCGCCGACGAAGAAGAAATAATAAAAAGACTGAACTCAAGGGAAGACATATCTGATGCGGATGTTGAAATATACCTAAGACAGAAAGAAGTTTTTGAACCACCAGAGGAAGCCTTCATACTGGATACTACGAAAAACTCCGGCTATATTAGGGAGAGGCTGAAAGAGATTCTGGAGCGATCACACTCTTAAAACAATCCAACGCCTTTTCTAAATTACCTTTTTCTGCTCTACAGTCTGGTTCCAAGCCCTTTTCTCCTACCACAAAACTACCATCTGGAAGTTTCATTGCAAAGGTGATTAACCTCAAAACTAAACCACAGTTGTTCAAGAAATACATGTTGCTTCCAACATATTTTCCAACTGTTGGTTCTCCTGCAACTATTGCGCCTGCGTATCTTTTCAGCAAACTTGCCAAAAGCTCAGCAGCTGAAGCTGTGTTTTTGTTTACTATAACAAAAATAGGTTTATCAAGCATTTTTTCTTTTTTAAACTCATAAACACTTATACCGTTTCCCGAACCTTCCAAGTAGAACATTACGCCTTCCCCACTTATGAGCATGTCCGCTATAGCCTTTGCTACCGATATAAGCCCTCCACTGTTGTTGCTTAGGTTAATTATCAGGGCATCAATGCCTTCTTCTTGAAAATACCACAAGGCATCTGCAAAACCCTTTACCGCAGGATTGGTAAAATTCACAAGATGGACATAACCTAACTTTTTGTTTCCCAGCATTATTATTCGTCTTTCTTCAATGGGGTTTACAGTAAAGTAGTCTTTAAAAATTTCCACCTCCACAAACATGCCGTTTTTGATTATTACCAACCTAATGGGAATATCTGCAGGTGTGTTTCTAATGATAATACTCCATTTACTTTTATCAGTTTCTCCGTTTATTGAGTAGATTATGTCTCCTGGTTTTAGTCCAATCCTTTGGGCTGGAGAATTTTCAAACACCTTAACTATGGTGCCATCCTCATCCCACCTGATGCCTATGCCAAACATTTTTGCCTCAGAATACCAATTTCTGTCGTCTTCCAACTTAGTTATAGTAGTCCATCTATCCCCCTTTGATCGCAGGAAGGCTATAGCTTCTGATTCGTCTTTCCACTCCGGGAGTTCCCCTATTTTGTGCTTCCATAGATAGTAGCGAGCGATATAATCCTTGAGCTTAGCAAGAGTCTCCTCCTTTGGGCAGTACTCCTGGGCGTAAGAAGAGAAGACCAGGAGTATTAACAGCAAAAGAGGTAGGCTCATGAACTAAAGAAATTATAAACTTTGTGCAGTTTTACCAGTGGTTTGGTTGTTTTTAAAATAGATATTGCTATGAAAGTGCTTAGTGGTATGAGACCCACAGGCAAACTTCACTTGGGTCATTACTTTGGGGTTATCAAAAACTGGGTGGAACTTCAGGAAAAACATGAAACCTTTTACATGATAGCAGACTGGCACGCGCTGACCACAGCTTACAAAAACACGGAGCAGATAAAGGAAAACATAGAACAGGTAATGATAGATTGGATAGCACTTGGTTTGGACCCAAACAAAAGCACACTCTTTATACAATCTGAAGTAAAAGAAGAGTTAGAACTTTTTCTCATCTTTTCTATGATCACGCCAAAAAGCTGGCTTGAGTGGAACCCAACATACAAAGATATGAAGCTAAACCTTCTGAGGATTTCAGACTTAGAGCTTAGTTTTAAAGGGGGATTGAGAGACTTAGTTAAAGAGTTTCTTGCCAAGGTTCCTTACAAGATAGTTGATTTTGAAGCTTTTGAAGAGGTAATCTTGGATACCTTATCCGATAGCTTCATAAGGGCAGTCTTTGAGGGCTTGTTGGAGCCTGAAATATTAAACAGGTTAAATGTTTCAAAGAGAGACTTTTATGACACAGACACTTATGGCTTTTTGGGTTATCCAGTTTTGCAGGCGGTGGATATTCTGATATACAAGGCTGAGGCTGTGCCGGTGGGAGAGGATCAGCTTCCGCACATAGAGCTAAGTAGAGAAATTGCCCGAAGGTTCAATCAACTTTACGGAGAAGTTTTTCCAGAACCAAAAGCATTACTAACAGAAACTCCAAGGCTTTTGGGAACAGACGGAAGAAAGATGAGTAAGTCTTACAACAACGCCATATTTTTTGCAGATGGAAAAGAAGAGGTCAGGCAGAAGGTTATGAAGTTTTTCACAGATCCCCAAAAGCTCAGAAAAGGAGATCCCGGAAGACCCCACATATGCCCAGTTTTCTTTTACCATCGCCTATTTACCAACAGTGAAAAAACCCAACAGATAGAGGTTGATTGCATGAGCGGAACCTTAGGCTGTGTAGATTGTAAAAAGATCATGTTTGAAAGTTTGGAAAGTTTTTTGGAACCCATAAGAGAGAAAAGACTGGAGGTGGAAAAATCCATTAAAGATATTAAGGAAGTGTTTATGGAAGGTTCCCAAAGAGCTAGGCAGATCGCAAGACAAACCTTAGAGGAAGTTAAAGAAAAGATGAAGCTGTGATAGAGTTTGTTCTTTTACTTATCCTTGTCTCTGTGCTTTACATTCTGGCAGTTTTTCTTTTTCCTTTTAGATGGATAAAGGCTAAACATGTAAATGACCTGCCTGATAAAATTCCCAACCTTTTTGTGTATTCCTACCAAGCTCACATTCACACCCAGTTTTCCTACGATTCTTTGGGAAAACCGGAAGATGTTTTTTCTGCCATGGAAAAGGAAAATATAGACTTTGCCCTTATAACAGATCATGACAATGACAACTTCAAACATTTTTGCAACAACAAAACCGTTGCTGGAGTGGAGAGAAAAATAAACAGTAAAGATGGCATATTGGGAGATCTCTTAGAAATTGATAAGCTCAGAATCATAGCCCATCCCTTTAAGGAAAAATACAGGTGGAAACTTAACAAAGAAGGTTATTTTTTGGAAATAATAGACCTAAAAGACGCCCTTCTTGAAGACAAAAAGAAGCTGTTTTTCTTCCTGCCTGCGGTGATGCTTCTGTATCCCTTTATCAAAGAGAAGTCCCTTGAACTTTTAAAGAAGGTTATAAATGTAGAAAGCTATGCTGTAAGATACATCCAAGAAGGCTGGAACAATCCCATCTTGGGAGGACTGGACCACCACACCAAGATCTACATAAGGGAAGTAGGCAAAAGAATTCTTTTCCCCTCTTATTCTCAGTCTTTTTATCTTATGAGAAATTTCTTGATAACCAATAAGCCTGTAAATTCAGCCACTGAACTTTTGGACGCCATTACATCTGGTTTAAATCTGATTTCTTTTCACCGAAAGGTATTCTTAACTTACAAAGATAGAGCCAATGTCAGGGTTCTCTCTCCTTACGAAAACTTTTTGGTCCTACACATTACAGATAAGTCAAAAAGTTACTACCAAGGGTGCAATCTACAATTACCGATTGAAGAGGGTAGGAATATATACGTAGGTTTTCTTTATTCTTTCAAGCTCAAAAACTTTTACTTTGGAATAAAACCAGCTTTGCTTTTTGTTTTATCTTCCCCACCTGAGCTTTTCCCTGAGAATGTGGAAAAAGCTTCTTCTGGGATGGGTGTATAGAACGCAATAGTAGGGTGATTTTTTAACCGTTATTTTCTTTTTTGGTTCTATTTCCATCCCCTCCTGTCCATCAAGGGTCAAAAAGGTAGGAGAGCTGGAAACAAGGCTTATTTCTGAAGTGGGTGGGATTAACACGGGTCTGTTGGACAGAGTGTGAGGACATATGGGAACAAAGAGTATTGTTTCCAAAGAGGGATGGACTATGGGACCCCCTGCGGACAGTGCGTAGGCTGTGGAGCCCGTTGGTGTGGAAAGCAAAATACCATCTCCGTAAACCCTTACCATAAATTCACCATCTACAAAGGCAGACACCTCCACCATTCTTGCCAAACTGAGCTTAGAAAGGACCACATCGTTAAGATAGTGCCCTATTAACTTATCTTCTACAAAGGCGGAGATCATCATCCTTTTTTGAGGTTTTAGCTTTCCTTCCAAAATTTCCTGAATAATACTAAAGCATTCGTCCCTATCAACCTCTGTCAGAAAACCGAACTTACCTTCATTGATGCCCAAAATTGGTATGCCTTTGACTGCAGAAAACCTTGCTCCAGCCAAAAAGGTACCATCCCCTCCTATCACTATGGTTAGCTTGTAGTCTCCTTCTTCTGGAACTTTCCCCGGCTCGTTGATGAAGATCTTTACTCCAATACCTTTGTCTTCTAAAAACTTCTGAACACTTTCCGCCGTATCTAAGGCATTGGGAGAGTTTTTTACAAACAAAAGCACTTTCATAAAAGATGCTCTATTATTTCACAAAGTACGTGTCCAATGGTTATGTGGCACTCCTGTATTCTTGCGGTATCGTAAGATGGGACTATAAAAGAGTAATGGGCAATATCCACTACCTTTCCCCCGTCTCTTCCAGTTAGAGCTATGGTGGTTGCACCAAGGTCGTGGGCTTTTTTTAATCCTCTTATGACATTCTCTGAGTTGCCGGAGGTGGTTATGCCTATGGCTATGTCTCCGGGCATGCAGAGGGCTTCTATTTGTCTTTCAAAGATCGTTTCAAAGCCGTAATCGTTTCCAACTGCAGTAAGTATAGAAGTATCGGTTGTTAGGGCAATGGCTGGCAATGCCTTTCTCTCTTTCTTGAACCTTCCCACGATCTCTGCTGCTATGTGTTGGGCATCTGCTGCACTTCCACCGTTTCCAAAAAGTAGGACCTTGTTTCCATCTTTTAGTGCATTGGCTATTATTTTCCCCACCTCCAAAAGCCTTTCTGCGTAAGTTTCCACAAAGGCAAGCTTTACATCCGCGCTTTCCCTAAAGGAATTTATCACCAAATCAATCATCTTTGCTCTTTCTCAGATCTCCCACCGTGAGTTTTCTCATCTTCTTAAAAAGTTCCATCAGCATATGTCTGTGATACTCTTCTTGATGCTCTATAAATTCAAAAAGTCTTTTTATTTCTGGGTCTGCTAAGCTTTTTATGTCCTTCTCATACTCACCCATGGCTTGCTGTTCAAAAGCTATATCTTCTTTCAAACTTTCTTGCATACCTTTGTATTTTATAGGTGAAAGGTCCGTCTTTATATTGGGCATACCACCAAGCTCTCCTATCTTTTCTCCTATCTTTCCCATATGCACCATGCTCTCTATGGCTATGTCAAGCATAACATCCCTGTGGTTTATGTCCTTTGAGTGGAAGAACTGGTAAAGGTATTTTATTATGCTTGCATACTCCTCCTGTAGGAACTTGTTGAGCACCTCTAAGGTTTTTTGATCTACTTTTTGTCTTTCTTCTTGGTAACAAATCATCCCCTCTTTAACCTTGTCTCTTAACTCACTAAACTCAAATTTATGGGTGTTTTCGTCCTTTATGACCCTTTCTAAGAGCCTCTTTACCGAGTCATCTTTTACAACATCCAACTGCTTTGTGTAGATCTCTATAGCCATCTCTTCCGCAAGCACATCCTTTGAAAGCATGTCCGCCCAATCTGGACCACCCACCATTATCATGTCCTCTAACCTGTCAAGGACTACCTCCCCTCCAAGCTGAACCACCTTTTGGGCAAACCACTTCAGATGACGCATCTCTTGCCGGGCTATTTCCTCTATTTCGGAGGTTATGTTGGCATCGGTTATCAGAAATATGTGATAAAGATACTGAACTATGGCAGAGTGTTCTAAGGCAACGTCATAAAGTAGTAAGCTTATAAGCTCTTTTTTGCTCATGATCTTACCTCAAACCAATTTGATAAATTTTACCTAAGTATTCGTAAGCCATTCTGTAAGTATTAAAGTAAGCTCCTATGGTTGCAATGCTGTTTTTCATCATTCTGACCCATTCGTCCTTTCTGCTGTAGAACATAGGCAATATTATATGGGCTAATTTTCCGTAGATGTCCTCTAAGTCTTCTTTATCGTTGGACTCAGAAAGATCATCCCACTTTGGCTTTGGACCAATACCCCAGCCGTTTATACCTTCAATGCCTCCCTCCAACCACCAACCGTCCCAGGTGCTAAAATTCAGCACCCCGTTCATTCCAGCTTTCATCCCGCTTGTTCCACACGCCTCGTATGGCCTCCTTGGATTATTCAGCCACACGTCACACCCCGCAACCAAAAGTTTTGCCATTTCAATGCTGTAATTTTCCAAAAAGGCTACCTTTACGCTTCTTGTTATCTCTTTGAGCTTCTTAGACTTGTTGATTATGTCCGCTATCATTTCCTTTCCAAAGGTGTCCTTTGGATGTGCCTTGCCAGCAAAGATAATCTGCATATATCCGTTGTGCTCCGCTATATATTTTAGCCTTTCTATATCAGAAAGTATTAGATTGTTCCTTTTGTAAGCGGTCATCCTTCTTGCTACGCATATAGTGAAAACATCATCCGAAAAGCTGGAATCTGTCAGTTTATTTACCAAATTTACCAGATCACTCTTTACCCTCATGTGGGCTTTTAGGAGTAGCTCGGAAGGAATGTAGTATGCTTGGCCAAGAAGGATGGGATTTTCGTCCCAACCTGGTATGTACTCGTTAAACAGTTCCTGAATTTCCCGATGGATCCACCTTTTGTGATAAACGCCGTTGGTCACATAATACATCTTACAGTGACCTTCTGAAAAAACAGAGCATTCAGGGAAAATATTTGAGGACACAAACATGTGTTTGTAAGAAACTGCATTTACTTTTCCGCTGTAGTTTAAGGCAAGCTTAGAGAGGTTTATAAAGCCTTCTTCAGCCTCCTTATCCCAATCTATATGATCGTAGGACTTTAGCTCTTGCTTTACCATATCTACCGGAAACTTGTCGTGTCCTACGGGCACGGGCGTGTGTGTGGTAAAAACGCACCTTTTACGAACCTCCTCTTTACTTCCAAACTCCCTTAGAAGTTCAACTATTAAAAAGGCAGAATGGCTTTCGTTTATGTGATAAACACTTATGTTGTATCCAAGGGCCTTCAAAAGTCTGTATCCACCTATTCCTAAGAGTATCTCTTGGCGCAGTCTAAGTATGCCATCGTCGTAATACAGTCTGTCGTTTAGTTTTCTTATCTCCGGGTCGTTCTTTGGCAAGCTTGCATCAAGAAAAAAAACCTTAACCTCTTCCCTGCCGATTATTGAGTATTCCCAAGCGGTGAATTCTTGGACTAAGTCCCCAAAGCTTATTTGCAATTGCAGATTAGTAGGTTTTAGAATCTTTTTGTAGTCCCATGGCGTATCAAAGTCTAACTGCATACCGCTTGGGGTTATTCTTTGAGAAACGTATCCTTTTTTGTAAAGAAGGGTTATACCTACCGCAGGTATTCCAATATCTGCGTATGCGTAAAGCGTGTCCCCAGCAAGCGTTCCCAACCCTCCACTGTAAGTGGGTATCCTATCTTCCAATCCTATTTCCATTGCAAAGTAAGCTATCATAGCAAAGTTATTATAAAACCCTCATACTAATATCCAACCATCTTGCGGAGTGGGTGATTGACCCACTGGATATATAATCCACACCTTCTATAGCGTAGTCTTTTATGTTATCAAGGGTTATATTTCCAGAAACTTCAACCTCAGCCCTTCCCCCTATTAGCTTTATCGCCTCCCTTACCATCTGCGGACTAAAGTTATCAAGCAAAACAATATCTACCTTCCAGCTTAAGGCTTCTTCTAATTCCTCCAAACTCTCTACTTCCACCTCTATTTTATAAGCAGGTCCTATTCTTTCTTTTACCCTTCTTATAGCTTCCCCTATACCTCCCGCTATGCGCTTGTGGTTGTCTTTTATGAGCACCATATCGTATAAAGCAAACCGATGGTTCGTTCCTCCTCCCATCCTTACCGCATACTTTTCAAAGTATCTGAGTCCTGGTGTAGTTTTTCTTGTGTCCAAAAGTCTTGTTTTTGTTCCCTGAAGCCTTTTGACAAACTCCCTCGTCAGAAAAGCAATACCGCTTAGTCTCTGAAGTAGATTTAAGGCGGTCCTTTCTCCCTTCAAAAGCACCTCCGCGCTTGCTTCAATTTCCAAAAGCACATCCCCCTTTTTGAACTCCTTTCCTTCCTCCCAAGCTCTTATTACCTTTACATCTCCAAGCAGTTGAAAAATTCTTATAGAAAAATCAAGTCCTGCGCACACACCCTTTTCTTTGGCTAAAAATACCGCTTTAGCCCTTTCTCCTCTGCATATGCTTTCTGTAGTTATGTCTCCAAATCCTACGTCTTCCTCCAAAAAGTTAAGTAGGATCCTATCAATCTTCCAAAACTCCATCCTTTAACCTCAAAATCCTGTCAAAGTAGTTTTTCATCTCCTGATTGTGGGTAGCTATTATAAAGGTTATGCCTCTTTGTCTTCTGAGCTCTAAGAAAAGCTCAAAGATCTTTTTACCTTCTTCTAAGTCCAAGTTTCCCGTTGGTTCGTCTGCAAGTATGATCTTGGGCTCTAACATGAGCGCTCTTCCAATGGCAGTTCTCTGTTGCTCCCCTCCCGATAGCTGGTAAGGTTTGTGATTCTTTCTGTGGGATAGCCTTAAAAACTCCAATATTTCTAAAGCTTTCTTTTTTGGATCCTTTTGGCCTACCAGCTCTCCCACAATTGTTAGATTTTCCAAAACGCTAAAGTCTTCCAAAAGGTAGTAAAACTGAAATATAAAGGCAATGTTATTTTTTCTAAAATCAGAAAGTTGATCCTCGTCCATAGCGGTTATTTCTATCCCTTCTACAAAAACCCTTCCAGTGGTGGGTTTTTCTAAACCCGCTATTAGATGAAGTAGCGTGCTTTTGCCTGAGCCAGAGGGTCCCATTAGACCCAAAAACTCACCTTTAGCTACACTAAAGCTGACCCCCTTTAAAGCCTTGGTGCCGTCTGGATATACCTTGAACAAGTTTTCAACAAAGATCACAGACTTATATTTTACATAGTGAGGAGGTTGAAGAAATGTTTGAGATGGTAGTACATGGTGTAACCTTAGACCCAGTATCCCAAATGCCCATAGTGGTTCTAAAGTCTAAGGAAGAAGACGATGTAATACTTCCCATATGGATAGGCATTTTTGAAGCGGATAGTATCCTTCGAGAACTTCAAAAGGTAGAGCCCCCAAGACCGATGACCTACGAGCTTATGAAGAACCTTATATTGCAAATGGGAGGAGTGGTAGATAAAGTGGTGATAAGTGATCTAAGAGATAGTACTTACTACGCAGAGATTCACATAATTCAAGGGAACAACCTTCTTGTAATTGATTCAAGACCCAGCGACGCTATAAACTTAGCTTTAAGGTTTTCAGCTCCGATATTTGTAGAAGAGTCTGTGATAGAAAAGTCAAGGGTGCCAAAGCCAGAGGAGGACGAAGAAAAAGAAAAGTTGAGAGAGTGGCTGGAAAACATAAAACCAGAGGACTTTGAAAAAGGTTTAAGCTGATGCAAGCTTTAAGCACTCAAGCATAAGCTCCAAAGGAGGCGTGCCCACATCCACCACCGGTTCTATTCTTTCGTATTCTCCCTTGGACTTTAATGTGTCCAATATCAAAAGAAAAACCTTCGTCAGTCCTTCTTTAAAACTTACTCCTTCTTTGAATATGTATAGGTCCATATCCTCTCTGTAGCCCAACAGAGAATACCTGTCAAGGTTTTCTATTTTCTCGTCCGTGCCTATTGCGTAAGCATGGGCAACCTCTATAACTGTTTGGATGGGAAGATAAGAGGTCGCATAACATTCTAAATCCACCTTCTTTAGCAGTTCTGGGTCTGGCGGGAGGGAAACAACATACAAAGCAGATTCTTCTGTTAAGCCTTCCTTAGAATAAGCCCTAACTTGAATCAGATAACTCCAAGACCTCATAATCCCAAGAACACCCCATATAAGAATATCACAATGGGAGCGATGATCCTTTGTAAAATGCCTGTAAAGAGAAGGAGCATAATGATAAGAAAACCGTACATTTCAAATCTGTAAAAAAGCTCCCAATGTTTTAAGGAAAAGAAGCTCATGATCGCCCTACTACCATCCAATGGAGGGATTGGTATTATGTTAAAAACCGCCAACACGGTGTTTATCATCACCGACTTAACAAAGAAGATCACAAGGGGCTGGACCACCGCTGGAGTTAGAAAGTCCAAATAGCCTGCTTCTGCGATCCTATATAAAAGTCCAAAGGTGGATGCTAAGGCTAAATTCATACACACGCCCGCTATAGATACAAAGAAGGTTCCCTTTCTTAGGTCCCTGAACCTAAAAGGGTTTATAGGAACTGGTTTTGCCCAACCAAAGAGTATGTTTGAGCCGATCAACAGGAGTATGGCTGGGAAAACTAAGGTTCCCAAAAGGTCAATGTGTGGGATTGGGTTTAGGGTTAGCCTTCCTTCCTCCTTTGCGGTTGGATCTCCCATTTTATACGCAACCCATCCGTGGGCATATTCATGAAGTATAACTGCAACCATTATAGCTGGTATGGCTATCACAAGATCCTGAACATTCATGGCTTCTAAATTTTAACCTTAATCTTCATCAATCAGAACTGTCCCGTCTATGTGATAGTATGGTCTTTCGTAAGAAGAGTAGTAATAGGGCGTGTAGGCAAAAAATTCCCCTGCGCAAGTATCCACCCCTTTAAATGCTGGGAAAAGACCATAAGAGCTTCTCAGAGTTCTTACCTCTTCTTCTGACATGCCCTTTATTCTTGCGATCTCTCTGTCTGAAAAGCCCATTTCCTTTGCTTGCCTGAGCGTTTCTTCATCCAACTGTCTTTCAAAGAGAACTTTTTCAAAATCCACTATCTGCTTTATGTTGTATAAAAACCATCTGTCTATGTAAGAAAGCTCGTAGATCTCATCTATGCTAAAGCCTCTTCTAAAGCCCTCCGCTATGTGCCATAACCTATCTGGGTTTGGTGTTCTGATGGCATTTCTTAGCTCTTCGTCCGAGAGTTTGGCTATTGAAGGTATGTATAAACCGTATCTGTCCATTTCTAAGCTTTTTATAGCTTTCATCAGAGCTTCTTTGAAAGTCCTCCCAATAGCCATAACTTCTCCCACGGACTTCATCATAGTGGTTAAGGTTCTGTCTGCCTCTGGAAACTTGGCAAAATCAAAGCGTGGGATTTTAACAACCACGTAATCTATGGATGGCTCAAAGCTGGCAGGAGTGTGCTTTGTTATTTCGTTCTTTAGCTCATCTAAGGTATATCCCACCGCTAACTTTGCTGCCACCTTTGCTATGGGAAAGCCTGTTGCTTTTGAAGCAAGAGCTGAAGACCTTGAAACTCTCGGGTTCATCTCAATAACGTAAAAGTCTCCATTTTCCGGATTAACCGCAAACTGTATGTTAGATCCTCCCGTATCCACTCCTATCTCTCTCATAATCTCTATGCATGCATCCCTTAGGATCTGATACTCTTTGTCAGTAAGCGTTTGAGCTGGAGCTACTGTTATAGAATCGCCCGTATGCACACCCATTGGGTCAAAGTTTTCTATGGAACATACTATGATCACATTGTCCTTTTTGTCTCTTATTACCTCAAATTCATACTCCTTCCAACCTATCAGCGATTTGTCCAAAAGCACCTGATGTATAGGAGATGTCTTAAGGGCTATTTCCAATTTTTCTTTGAACTCTTCCACATTGTAGGCTATGGAACCACCTGTGCCTCCAAGGGTAAAAGCAGGTCTTAGAATTACCGGAAAACCTATCTCCTTTACAGCCTTTAAACCTTCCTCCAATGATGATACTACTGCACTTTCTGGCACCTTTAGTCCTATCTTTCTCATAGCCTGTCTAAAAAGCTCTCTATCTTCTCCTTTCTTTATAGCTTCGTAGTTAGCACCTATAAGTCTAACTCCATACTTTTCCAAAATTCCTTCTTCGTGAAGCTTTACCGCTAAGTTAAGAGCAGTCTGCCCCCCAAGGGTGGGAAGAAGTGCATCGGGTTTTTCCTTTCTTATAATCTCTTCTACCACTTCAACGGTAAGAGGTTCTATGTAGGTTCTGTCCGCCATGTGTGGGTCTGTCATGATGGTTGCAGGGTTAGAGTTGATAAGCACCACTTCGTATCCTTCTTGCTTTAGAGCCTTACAGGCTTGAGTGCCGGAATAATCAAACTCTGCAGCTTGACCTATGACTATTGGACCCGATCCGATTATTAAAATTCTCCTTATGGATGTGTCCTTAGGCATTAAAAGTGTAATTTTATCACAGCTTAGCAGTATGCTTTTAATATCTTCTCAATGATCTTGCTAGTAGAGATCTCAAAGGAAAATTCTATCCTTTCGACCTTTCCACCGTAAGACAGCACAAAGTCTGCACCAACTATCTTATCCACATCCCAATCTGCACCCTTTACCAAAACGTCCGGCTTTATGGCTTTTATGAGCTCCAAAGGTGTGTCCTCTTCGAAAATAACCACGTAATCCACCGGTTTTAGACTGTCCAAAAGAAAAGCTCTCAGCTCTTGCGGTATTATAGGCCTTTTTTCGCCTTTTATTCTTCTTATGGACTCGTCAGAGTTTATGCCTACAACAAGTATGTCTCCCAAAGATTTAGCCTTTTTTAGATAATCTGCGTGCCCTGCGTGGAGTATGTCAAAACATCCGTTGGTAAAAACGATCTTTTTCTTCCCCCTTAGGTCCTTTAGCAAACTGAGAAGTTCGTTCAGTTCAATGATCATAGAGCCTTAGCATCCTTGCGGTAGAATAGACAGATTCATACTCCCTTGCGCTTTTTTCCCAAGAAAAATCCTGTTTCATACATCTCTTTACAATATCCGACCATACCCTGTGTGAGTTGCAAAACTCCATATCGTAAAAGACCCTTGCCCTTAGCAGAGAGTTCATCATATCCTTTGGGTCATAGTTTTCAAAGCTAAAGCCTGTGCCGTTTTTTGGATCTTCCAGCACATCCTTTACCGTATCTTTCAAACCACCTGTGCGCCTAACTATTGGCACAGTCCCATAGCGCATAGCGATCATCTGGGATATACCGCACGGTTCAAAAAGGGATGGCATAAGAAACATATCCGCGCCCGCGTATATTTTATGGGCTAACTCTTCAGAATATTCAATACGTACCTTAAAATTTAGGAACTTCCTGCTTAGTTCCATTAGCATCTCCTTATACCTATCCTCTCCCGAGCCAAGTATTATCATATCAAACTCTTCTTTTATTATCTCTTCCACCGCCAAAGCCAAAAGGTCAAAACCTTTTTGAGCGGTAAGCCTTGCTACAATGCCTATTAATGGCCTATAATCTTCAGTTTTTAAACCAAATATTTCTTTAATATGAGCCTTATTTTTTAGCTTACCCTTCTTAAAGTTTTTTACACTATAGTTTGAAATTATTAGCTGGTCACTCTCTGGATTCCAAACATCGTAGTCTATGCCGTTTAATATGCCAAAAAAGTATTTTTTCTCTCTAAAGACTCCTTCCAGTCCGTAGCAAGACTGCTTTAACTCTTCTGCATAAGAAGGGCTTACGGTAGTCAAAACATCGCAGAAGAGCACTCCAGCTTTCATAAAGTTTATCTTTCCGTAAAACTCTATCCCACCGTAAGGACGGAACAGTTCCCATGGCAAGTTTAAGGAAGGCAAAAATTGAGCGTCAAATATGCCCTGATGCATACCATTATGCACAGTAAAAACAACGGGCACTTTTTCTAAATCATGGTAATAAAGACCCTTATATAGTGGTAAAAGTCCCGTATGCCAATCGTGTATGTGGATAATATCAGGATTTAGTTTTAGCTCTCTTATAGCCTGAAGGCTAGCTAAGCAAAGAAAACCAAACCTAAGCGCATTATCGTGGTAATCCCCCTTAGGTGGTGCGTAAGGATATTCTCTGTTGTAATAGTCTTTGTAGTCTATAAAAAAGTATCTCACATGGTCCAGTATGTCTTCGTAGATGTCAAAGGTAAGCCATTTGTGATCAAAGTATAAGCTCACTCCTTCTTTTGCTTTTCTTGATAGATCCCTTCTTAACTTTGCATACTTGGGCATTATTACATAGACCGTATGTCCCAGTTTAATGAGGGCCTTGGAAAGGGAATGGACAACGTCTCCCAACCCTCCAGTCTTTATGTATGGTGCGCTTTCAGTAGCAACCATAACTATTTTCATGACTCAACTTCTATTTTAATACCGCTCGAAGCTTTTCTATGGTTATGTTTTTTATGTCCTCAAAAACCTCTTCCTCTGACCTATCCGCGTCTATCAGAAATATATCCCTTTCTTTTTCGGAATAAAAAATCTGTAGGTATCCATCCCTTACCCTTTTTAAATATTTTGGGTCTTCAAACCTGCTTTTTTTACCACCTAACCTTTGCAAAGCTCGTTCTAAGGAAACGTTCAACAAAAAAGTGAGATTGGGCTTTATTCCCCTGCAGGCTATGTGATTTAAAATATTTACTGTCCCCAAGTTTATCTCTTTGCCATATCCTTGGTAAGCGGTAGTTGAATCTATAAACCTGTCCAGTATGATTATCTTACCTTCTTTTAGGTCTGGAAGGATCTTTTCCCACACAAGACTTGACCTTGCACTTTCAAACATAAGAAGCTCTGTTATAGGGTCTAAGTTAGATTCTAACACCATTTCTCTTAGCCTTTCTGCCAACAAAGTTGAACCTGGGTCTCTGTATAGGGAGACACTCCAGCCGAGCTGTTTTAGAAATTGGTAAAGTTTTTTTGCCTGTGTGCTTTTTCCTGCACCGTCTATTCCCTCAAAGCTTATGATAAAACCTTTCACTACTGCTCAGTTTCTCCTTCTTTTTTTTCTTTTATGTGCTGGTGTTTTACCATTTCCCCTTCGGACCAATATATTGCCATCTCCGCTATATTTTCTGCATGATCTGCCATCCTCTCAAAGTGCCTTGCTACAAAAGATAGACTTAAGACCCTTTTTATGTTTCTTGGGTCCTCCATCACGTAGGTTATAAGTTCTCTCTCCAACTGATGATAAAGTTCATCTACCATATCATCCCTTTCTATAACTTTTTTTGCAAGATCTGTATCTCTGTGGAAGAAACTTATAACCGCGTCTTCTATCATAGTCTTTACAGTGTTTGCCATAAAGGTTAGGTTTATGTAGGGTTTTAACGGAGGTTCTTGGGATAACAGGATGGACCTCTCCGCTATATTCTCCGCTTCATCCCCTATTCTTTCTAAGTCAGATACCACTTTATACATACCCATAATGAGCCTAAGATCCACAGCTTCAGGTTGATACAGAGCTATCATTCTTATACAGCGCCTCTCTATTTCAACCTCTAACTGATCTATAAAATCATCCCCCTTTATTATTTCTTCCGCAAGGGCGCTGTCCTGTTTGTTAAGTGATTCTATAGCCTTTTCCACTGCGGTTTTTACCGCATCAGCCATCTTTAGAACAAGCTGTTTGGTTTCTTCAAGCTCAGCGTGCAGTTTCATAAAGATTAAGTATAACACCTACTGTTAATTTTTTGTTAAAAAAGAAGGTATAGATATTACGAACCTACTTCCCTTTTCCAGCTCACTGTAAACCTTTATATCACCTCCGTGAGCCAAAACTATGTGTTTTACTATTGAAAGTCCCAAACCTGTTCCTCCCAACTCTCTGGACCTTCCTTTATCCACCCTATAAAATCTCTCAAAGATAAAAGGCAAATGCTCTTTTGGAATGCCTATACCCGTGTCCCCCACCTCTACTAAATATCTTTTTTCATCCTTTTTTGAAGATACCCAAACTTTCCCACTTTTTTTGTTATACTTTACGCCGTTGTCTATTAGGTTCTTAAGAAGAAGATAAAACATCTGTCTGTCTGCTACAATAAGAAAAGAGGGGTCTACAAGATTTTCAAAAGCAACTTCCCTTTTTATAAACTCCTCCTTTAAATCCTCATATACTTCATCTACTAAGTCCTTAAGTTTAAACTCAGAAAGGTTTAACTTTTCCTTACCAGACTCAAGCTTGGCAAGAATTAAAAGGTCTTCCACCAAGTTCTGCATTTGATCTATTCTGTTCAAAGCTTTCTCCAAAAGCCTTTTTTTTCTTTCGTTGGTTTCTTCTTCAAAGAGGGTTTCCAATATACCCCTTATTACAGATATGGGCGTCCTTAGTTCGTGAGAAGCGTTATCCACAAATTCTTTCTTTGACAGCTCGTATTTCCTTAAAGAGGTTATGTCCGATATGTCAAACAGCGATAAGTTACCTATGCTTTTGAACTTAACTTTGTAGAACTTCCCAATGTGTTGGAATTCTTCGGAAAAGGCTTTTTGGCCACTTAAAGCCTTGCTTATTATGGATATGAGGGATAGATTTCTTAAAGCTTCATAATAATTTTTATCCTGCCAATCTTCCCTGATAATTTGATTTTCTACCAAAAAATTGTTGGCAAAGACTACCTTAGTGTCCTTGATTATTAGAATTCCTTCCTCAAGGAGGTTTATTATGTCTTCTAAATTCACAGATATTTAAGATAATCCTTTATACCGTCCTCCAAACTAAACTCTGGTTCGTATCCAAGCAATTCCTTAGCCTTTGAAATGTCAGCTTGGGTGTAGTTTTGATAAAAGTCATAGGGACAATCAAAATAGTCTGGTTCTAAGCAGGTTCCTAAGGCTTGGTTGAGGATGGATACTATTTCGTTAAAACTGCGAGCCTGTCCTGTGGCTATGTTGAATATTCCTGAAACATTTTTTTCCAGAGCCAGTATGTTTGCCTTTACAACATCCTTTATATAAACGAAATCCCTTTTTTGCTCTCCCCACTTAAACAGCCTTGGTCTCTTTCCTTCTTTCATCTGTCTGTATAGCTGATAGATCATACTTGCAGATTTTCCTTTAAAACTTTCTCCGGGCCCATAAACGTTGAAGTATCTTAGCCCTACTACCTGGATGTGTGGATTTTCTGCCATAAAGTTCTTAGCTATTCTGTCCATCATGAGCTTTGAAAAGCCGTAGGGATTTTCGGGCACCTCTCCCTCTCCTTCTTTCATAGGAGAAGGACTATTACCATAAACTCCTGCGGAAGAGGCGTATATTAGCTTTGCCTGCCAGTGCAATACACAGTCCAAAATAAACCTTAAGCTATCTGCATTAACCCTTAGCATCCTTGCCTGGTCCATTACAGTAGTATCCGTTATGGCACCCTGATGAAACACCACGTCAAACTTGTATCTTTCTTTCAAGTATTCCCAAAGGGACTGGTCCGAAAGGTCTGCGGTTATTACTTCTCCTTTAAAGCCTATTAGATTTTTAAAGTGTCCGGAAGAGAAGTCATCCAACACCCAGATCTTAGCTTTTGGATAAAGCTTTTCCAACTCCTTAGCCAAGTTTGAGCCTATAAAACCCGCACCACCGGTTATGAGTATTCTCATTTTTTCTTACCTTTAGTGTGTTTGGTTTGTGGTTTTGTAGTTAGCTTTTTGATTATATAGCTTTGGGCTAAACTTATGATGTTGTTGAAGGTCCAATAGAGCACAAGTCCGGAAGGGAAATTGGCAAAGAGAAAGGTAAATATTACTGCGGATATATACATTATCAGATTTTGGGATTTTTCTGGTGAAGGACTGATGAACTGCTGGGCTATCATGGTCAAGCCCATAAGTATAGGTAGCACGTAAAATGGGTCCTTTTCTGCCAAACTTGGGATCCACAAAAGCCCTTCCAACTGCAGGTCTACGGTGATGGTTAAAACCTTATACAGGGCAAAGAAAACAGGAATTTGCAAAAGCATGGGCAAACACCCAGAGGCTGGGTTAAAACCCACTTCCGAGTATAGCTTTATCATCTCCTCTTGAAACTTAACCGGATCGTTTTTGTATTTCTCTTTTAGCTGTTGCATCTTTGGTGCAAGCTCAGAAAGTTTCATCATGGAAACGGTGCTTTTGTAGGTTAGTGGAAACATCAGGATCCTTACCAAAAGAGTTAGAGCAAGGATGGAGAAAACCCAAGAGTGAAGATATTGGTATATCCAATACATGAAGATAAAAAGGGGCTTTACTACAAGCCTTAGAGTTCCATAATCTATTACATCGGAAAGTTCTAAGGGTTTTAGCTTGGCATACTCCTTAGCTCCCATGTATAGGTTTAGTTCTCCTGACACTTTAACTAAGAGAAAAGTGGTGTTATCTTCCAATTTGTATATTCCAACCGCCGGTATGTTTCCAGAGAATCCCTTAAAGTAATACCTACTTTCCATACCTGCAAACTTTACATCTCCGGTTATAAACTCCTTAGCCTGTATGTCTTTTATATCCAGTCTGAGAACTTTATCCCCCAGCTTAACCACAGGACCAGAATGGGTGTAAAATTCATCCTCTTTAACTTGGGTGCCCACGGACACAAAAACATCCGGAAGGTTGTTAGTTTTTATATTGACCTTAAAGTAAGTTCCCTTGTCCTCCAAGACTTTAATTAAACTCCAGTCTTCCCTGGCTAAACTCAGAGTTATCTTGTTTTTCTCTATTTTTATCTGATATCTTTCGGAGTTCAACACGCTATCTATCTGCGGGTCTCCAGTGAAAACTTCCAAAGGATAAAAGTTCAGCTTCTTTTCTTCCTCAGTTATCAATTCTTTGTTATACTTCAGATCTTTAAAACTTACTATTCTTCCGCCCTCTTCGGAAAGGACCAACTCAAAATGCTCGGACCTATAATTTACAAAATTGGACGGTTTTAGCTTTTCCCTAAGAGTTCCGAGCATAAGCTGAGGTAGAGTTTCTGAAGCTTTCTTCTCTTGTGAGACTTGGGTTTGTTGGGAATTTTGAGAAGCAAAGAGGATGAGATAAGCCTGATAGGCAAATATAAAAAGTGTCGCTAAAACCACTATGAGGAATAATTTCTTAGGATCGATTTCCTGTTTTTGCATCAGGGATAATCCACTCCTCCTTTGAAAAAGGAATTGCACCTCAGGATCCGTATCATCGCTTTAAAGCTTCCCTTTAAAAGCCCATACTTTTCAATAGCCATTATAGCGTAATTTGAGCACGTTGGATAATACCTGCAGGATGGTGGATACAAAGGAGATATAAACCTTTGCCAGAGTTTTATCAGATAAATAGCTAACTTTTTCAACGTGGCGCTAAAACTTTCCTACCTTTTTTCCTTCTTCTTGCTATTATCTTCCTTCCGCTTTTTGAGGACATACGTGCCAAAAACCCGCTTTTACGCCTTCTTTTTCTATTGGACAGATGGGTTATGTTCCTCTTGGACGCCATCTCCTTTACCTCCGGGGGACAAAGCCCCCTTAAAAGTTATTTTACAAACAGCAGTATTATAGCGACAAGTAGGGCATACAAAGCAAGGGTTTCTATAAACGCCAAACCTATGAACATTATTGTTTGAAGCCTACCACCTGCGGTAGGATTTCTTGCTATACCTTCTTGAGTGCCTCTAACAGCGTGTCCCATGCCTACACCTGTGCCCAAGGCTGCTAAACCTATTGCAAGCCCAGCTCCTAAATACATAAGCCCTTGCTTGAGCGTCTCCCCTTGGCCAGCCTCCGCAGCCAACGCCAACATAGGAACTAGTAAGCTCAGAAGAAGCATCTTCCTCATTTTATAACCTCCTATCTGTTAGTTTTTTAATGTTCTTCATGCGCTACCGCACCAGCCAAATAAACTACGGAAAGTATCATAAATATGTAAGCTTGTATGAAAACCGCCAGAAACTTTATTGCTATTATAAACAACAAAGCTATTGGTGAAAGAGCCATGATGAAGTAATTCTGCACCACAAGTCCTACCAAAACTACCAAAAGCATAGCACCGCCTTTCATGTTTGCAAAAAGCCTCAAGGTTAGGGTTATGGGTCTTGCTAAGTGGGATATAACCTCTATGAGAAAGAAAACTGGTGCCAGATAGGGATTGGGACCCATAAAGTGCTTTAAATAACCAAGCCCATGCAATCTAAAACCTTCTATGTTGTAAAATAGGAAAACAATCAGGGCAAGAGCTAAGTTTGTATTGACGTTGGCTGTGGGAGCTTCAAGCCCTGGAACCATACCTAAAAGATTGGAGAAAAACACAAAGAGCCCTATGGAAGAGATAAGGGGAAGATACCTTAGCCCTTCCTTCCCTATATTCTCCAAAATCATATTACGCACAAACCTTACGTATCCTTCCCAGAGGGCTTGAAACTTTGTAGGCTTTAAAGAAGGCTTACCTGCCAAAAGGATTAAGGCTATTGAAATAAGCATAGACACTATGCCAAGATATACGTGGTTTAAACTTATTCCATCCATGTTGGATAAATATTATATCACAAGTTTCGGGCTCACTGTGTAGGATGTTATAATTGTTTGCAGTAACAAAGGCTGACGGTTTCAAAACCGCTATGCATATTTTGTTGATTGGACTTGGGAATATGGGAAGGAAATATCTCTTAAAGTTGGAAGAGCTTGGTAAATTGCCTGTGTTGTGCGATAAGGATCCAAACAAGGCGTTGGACAATTATCCCTTTTACTGCCATCTTGAAGATGTAGAAGAAGATATAAAAGCGGTAATAATAGCGGTGGATCCTAAGGATCATGTAAAACTTGCTAAAGTTTTTTTGGATCAAGGTATTCCTGTTTTACTTGAAAAGCCTCCTGCCCTAACTCGCTTGGACTTCATGGAAATATACCACTATCCCAACCTTTACATCTCTGAAGTAGAAAGTTTCTCCACATGCCTGAGTTATTTTCCAAAGAATGTAAAAACTTTAAGCATTGAAAGGTTTGGTAGAGGGAGGGGATATGTTTCTCCCCTTTGGGACCTTGCTTGGCACGACCTTTATTTGCTTCAGAGATTCTTTAAAGAAATAAAGATTGAAGACCTAAGGTTAGGTGATGTTTGGGAGCTAAGGGGAAAGGCAGATGATGTTGATTTAACCATAAAGACTGCTTGGGAACATCCAAACCAAAGCAGAAGGTGGATAATAGACGATGGTGCTTTTGTGCTTGACTTTGCAAAAGAAGAAGTTTGGAAGGATGGGAGCCTAATACACAGAGGCAAAACGGATAAACTTGGTGCTATGGTAAAAGCCTTTCTATCAGGTGAGCTTGATGGTAAAAGTAGAGAAAGGGCGTTAAGAAACATTGAACTTTTGGAGTATATAGATCATGCCTTGGCTTTTGAGAATAAAAAGGAAGTTTAACGCTGCGCACTTTTTGACAAATTACTACGGCAAACCAGAACCTTTGCACGGACACACCTGGACTGTGGAGGTGTATATTAGAGCGGATAGTCTGGACGAAGGGGGAATGGGAAAGGACTTTGTGGAGATTGATAACTTCCTAAAGGAAATCCTACCGGACTATAAGCTTTTGAACGAGGTTTTTAGCTTTTCTCCAAGCGCAGAAAACGTCGCAAGATGGCTTTATCAAAAAGTAAAAGAGAAATATCCTTCCGTGGAAAAGGTCGTGGTTTGGGAAACAGAAAACTGTGGTGCAGAATACTTTGAAGTATAATTTAAAAACCATGAGACTTGTTATAGGTTCCGCCATTCTATTTACCTACTTAGTGATGATATGGGGAGGGATGGTAAGGACCACAGATTCAGGTCTTGCATGTCCAAGCTGGCCCCTGTGTTATGGAGACTTTAGCCTTCCAAAGGAAACTTCCGCAAAGCTGGAGATGGGACACAGGACAATAAGCAGTCTGGCTGGCCTTTTTGTTTTTCTAACCTTCATATACGTATGGAGACGCTTTAAAGGACTTCCCAAGATAACCTCTGCGATAGCTCTTATTTTTACCATAAGCGCAGCCCTAACTGGTATGAAGATGATAACTTCAGAAGCTCCCAACTTAGAGCATGTAAGCCACATGCTCTTGGAATCTTTTCATATATATGAGTCTATGATAATATTGGGAGCACTTGTTCTTACCTATAGGTTTATACAGTTTCAAGATCCAGTCAAAGAGGGTATTCCCGTATGGGCTTACCTTTTTGCTGTTGCCACTATGATAACAGGTGTGCTTGTTAGATACACAGGTTCTGGTGAAGCCTGCGGACATGAGTGGCCCACTTGTGCGGGGGCATTAATTCCCGACCTTTCCAACTGGCAAATAGCCCTCCAGTTTATCCACCGAAACCTTGCCTACCTGACCTGGTTAGCCTTTCTATTTTATTTCATCTTCAGCAAAAGCAGATTAGCTTTATACACCTTCATTCTCATAAACGTTCAGTTTGTCTTTGCGGTATCCATGGTATTAACAGGGTTCTTTTTACCCCTTGTTTTCCTTGATACTGCCTCTGGTTTTTTCCTCTTCGCATGGCTAACTTATCATCTAAACCTTAGAATCCAACAACCTGTTTTGAGAGAGGCATGGCAGTAAGGGCTTTGGTAAAAATGGTTACATTAAGTGGAGTTATCAAGGATTATCTATTGCTTACAAAACCCGGCATAGTCCTTTTAGTTTTGATAACCACCCTTACCGGGATGTATATAGCTCAGAAAGGATTTCCTCCTACGGAGTTGGCATTTTGGACCCTTTTGGGCACAGGTTTGGCCTCTGCTGGTTCCGCAGTTCTCAATCAATACTTTGATAAAGACTTGGACATACTTATGGAGCGCACAAAAACAAGACCAATACCCTCAGGTAACGTTTCTCCATCCAGTGCTTTTTGGTTTGGTGTTATTCTGTTGTCTTCTTCCCTTTTAATTATGTTCTTTTTTACCAACCCAATAGCCACCTTTTTTACAGCTCTTGCTTCTTTTTTTTATATCTCTGTTTATACTCTTACCTTAAAGAGGAAAAGTCCCTTAGCTACGGAAATAGGTGGGATCTCAGGAGCGCTACCGCCTGTTATAGGATATACAGCCATAACCGGTAGCTTAGGATTTGAACCACTGGTGCTTTTTTTGATCATGTTTATCTGGCAACCACCGCACTTTTGGGTCTTAGCCATAAAGTATGCCCAAGATTACGAAAAGGCTGGCATCCCTACATTACCCGTGGTGAAAGGTATAAAGCACACAAAACTTAGAACTTTACTTTACACCTCTGCCCTTTTACCTATGAGCATCCTTCCTTACTTTTATCAAATGGCGGGAGAGATTTACCTTTTATCCGCCTCTGTGCTAAGCATTCTCTATCTTCTTCTGACCTTGAAGTTTGTATTTTCAAAAAAACCAAACGGCAGTTTCCTTTTCTTTTACTCTGTAATATACCTTGCTTTACTCTTTACCATAATGGTGCTTGACTTGAGGAGGTGAAGGTGGAAAAAAGGTTTTTCTTTCTGGCTTTGATTTCCTTAGGCTTAGGTGGATTTTTTGCCTTTCTTGTAGCCTTGGCTCGCACACCCGGAATTTATAAGCTTTTTCCTCCCGCATACTTCTACCACGCACTGGTGGGACACGTGGATCTTGCAATAGTGATCTTTTTGCTCTCCTTTACCATGCTTTTGTGGAACAAATTTTTAGCCAAACAAGATAGTATAAGCTTTTACCTTGCATTTTTGGGTTTTCTGGGTATTGCTATAGCATCTTTCTCTGGCAAAGGTGTTGCGGTTTCCAACAATTACCTTCCTACCATAGTTCATCCCGTATTCTTTGCTGGGGTAGTTCTTTTCTTTTCTGGACTGTGGTTTGCCAGCATTGTAAGGCTAAAAACAGCTATAAAAAACATCTTTTCAAAGGATCCGCTTATTAACAGTCTTAGTATGAGCATAGTTTTAGCCTTTATGATGCTTTTGTCCACCATAACATCTGCTTTTAAGACTGGAAGCCACAGTGAATTGTATCTTTTTTATGAAAGACTTTATTGGGCACCCGGGCACATACACCAATTTCTAAACGGCACTGTTTTGCTGTTTTCTTGGTATTTCCTTTCTAAGCTCTTAGGTGTAAAACACGAGCTTGGTATTCTTAGATTTACAAATCTGGCATTTTTGACGTTCGGTGTTTTGTTAGTTCTCGTTCCCGTGATTTTTGAGGACCCTGTTTCAAGAAACGCAAAAATATTTACCGAATTGTCCTATGCCATAGGCTTGGGCATTCCCATCTTTTTACACATGTTTAACATTCTCAAAAGACCCGTTTTTAATACGTCTTCTTATTCCATAGCTTTATGGCTTTCTATATTGCTTTACCTTTTGGGAGTTGTTATAGCCTACGCAGGTTTGAAGGCGGACTTGAGGGTGCCAGCCCACTATCACGGAGCGGTTACGAGCTTGACCCTCACTCTTATGGCTATTTCCTATTATCTTCTCAAGGAGTACGGATGGATAAAGGACCTTCCAAAAATAGCAAAACCCCAGCTGTTTCTTTATGGCTTTGGAATGATACTCTTTGTGCTTGGCCTTTACTTTGCGGGTTTTAAAGGAGCACCAAGAAAAACTTACGGCACAGGCTTTACGGAGGACCCTTTTGTGCTATTTTCTTTAGGGTTTATGATGGTGGGGACTGTCCTTGCGGTTATAAGCGGGGTGATGTTTGTGGTTTATACTTTAAGGGCTGGGCTAAAAGCAAGGCATGCCAACCTTTTTGCTAACTAACGACGACGGATACTTTTCTGAAGGTTTAAAGGCCCTTAGGGAGGAGCTAAGCACGCTCGGGAGGGTCATAACTGTTGCACCGGACAGGAACCTAAGCGGTGTGGGACATTCTTTAACCTTTAGCATGCCCCTGAGGATGAGAAGGATAGAGCGGGACTTTTGGACAGTAATTGGTGGCACACCGGCCGACTGCATCCACTTGGGTTATTATGTCATACTGGAAGGACAAAAGCCAGATTTGGTTTGCTCTGGCATAAACGAAGGTCCAAACTTAGGAGAAGACATCACCTATTCCGGCACTGTTTCTGGTGCTATGGAGGGAAGGATACTTGGCATACCTTCCATTGCCTTCTCCGCCTTTGGTGGAGAGGTAAAGAACTTTAAAGAGATTGCAAAAATAGCAAAGGTTGTTGTTCAGGAGGTGCTTGAAAAGGGCATGCCAGAAGATACCTATCTGAATGTAAATATTCCAGATCTGCCCATAGACCAGATCAAGGGCTTTTTACTCACAAGGCAGGGCAAAAGGGCATACAAAGAAAAGGTGCTAAAGCTATTGGATCCTGCAAAAAAGCCCCTTTATTGGATAACAGCTACCGAATTTGGCTGGCATCTAGAAGAAGGCACAGACTATTGGGCAGTTTATCATGGGTATGTTTCTATAACACCTTTACAACTGGACTTGACCAATTACAAAGCGATAGAAACATTAAAAAACCGTTTAAAATTCTCTTCAGGGGTAGAGCGATGAGTGACACTGTTGGAAGGAATGAAATATCAGCTATAAAAGCGCCTATATTCAGGGAAGTAAAGAAGGGAGAGACAAGAAGGCACGTAATATCGGTCCTTGTGCGCAACGAGCTAGGAGTTTTGGCGAGGATAGCTACGCTCATAGCGGGAAAAGGTTACAACATAGAAGGTCTTTCGGTGGGAGAGACTCACGAAAAGGGCCTTTCTCTGATGACTATTGAGGTGATCGGAGATGACGTAGTTATAGAGCAGGTAGTAAAACAGCTCAGGAAACTGATAGACACGATAAAAGTAAGAGACCTAACGGATAGCCCACACGTAGAAAGGGAGTTAGCCCTTATAAAGGTCTATACCACTACACCAAAGGCAAGGGACGAAGTGCTTAGATTAACCGAAATCTTTAGAGGAAAGATCGTAGATGTATCTCCTGATACTTACACCGTGGAAATAACCGGGGATGAAGATAAGATAAGTGCCTTTGTGGAACTGGTCAGACCCTTTGGCATAAAGGAGATGGCAAGGACGGGTAAAGTAGCTTTGGAAAGGGAGGGAAAGCGAACTAACCCATAATCTCCCTTTCTTTATTCTCCGTTAATCTGTTTATTTCCTCTATGTATTTGTCGGTGAGTTTTTGAAGTCTTTCCAAGGCTCTTTTTACTTCGTCTTCCGATATACCCTCCTGATCCTCTATGAGCTCCTTTGCATCCCTTCTGATGTTCCTGACCGCAACCCTGGCCTCTTCTGCCATCTTGTGAAGCATGCGAACTAATTCCTTTCTTCTCTCCTGAGTTAGGGGCGGAAGAGTTATCCTCAGAACATCTCCATGCCTTTGAGGTGTTAGGTTTAGGTTTTCCATTATGGCCTTTTCCACCAACTCTACCGCATTTTTGTCCCACACCTGAAGCACGATCTGGTTTGGCTCTGGCACACTTACCGAAGCCAACTGCTTTATAGGGATCTTTGAACCGTAATAATCCACTTTTATCTCCTCCACAAGGGCTGTGCTTGCCCTACCTGTCCTCAAACCAGCTATTTCGTTCTTGAAGTATTGCACCGCTTTTTTCATATCCTCCTCTGCGGTTTTAAATACTTCGTCCATCATGTCCATCCTCCTAAAGTTGTAGTTTAACTATAGCTTCCACATGATAGGTTTGGGGGAAGTTATCCACAAGCTTTATAGTTTCAATTTTATAACCTCCGGAAACTAAAACCTTTAGATCCCTTGCTAAGGTGGTTGGATTACAGGAGACGTAGATTATTCTTTTTGGTTTGTTCTGAACTATGAGCTTGGCTTCGCCTTCCGACAAACCTTCCCTCGGCGGATCAAGAAGCAATACGTCTATTACCTCTCCTGCATGGTTTTTCAACGTCTCAAAAGCACTTTCGTGAGCAAAAGAAACATTAAAGACCTGATTTAACTTTGCGTTATACAGCGCATCTTTTACAGCGAATTGGTTTGCATCAGAGCCAAAAAGATACTCACAGTTTTGGGCCATCCAAAAGCTAAAAAATCCAACCCCGCAGTGAAGCTCTAAAACCCTCTTTGCCCTTTCTCCATCAACCACCATCTTAGGAAAATCCTCATAGAGGGTGTAATTGACCTGGAAAAAAGAATCGTTGCTTACCCTTAGTCTAAATGCTCCAGACTTGAAAAAGGAAAATTCCCTACCAACCATAGACCTTTTTATAAGCTTTCCCCTTAAGTTTGTGTAATTTCCCAAGCAGATTACTTCCTTTGGTAACGTATGTTCTTTAAGCTTTCTTAACTTTTCTGTTTCCATGGGGCTAACAGTGATCAGCTTTAGCATAAACTCGTCTTCATCTGGCGAATAAGTTACATGAACTTCTTGCAGTTCTTTCACCGCTTTTACAAGCTCCCTTAGGGCAGGTATTAGTTGGTTTATCTTAGGGTGGAGCAAAAGACACTCATCTATTGGAACAAGCTCGTTGCTTCCCCAAGAAAAAAAACCCAAACTTCCATCTCTTACCTTGAACTGGACCTTTACCCTGTATCCAAACTCTTCTTTGGACCTCAGGACTCCACCTAATGATTTAACCTTTATCTTTCCTATCCTTTCCAGAGATTCCAATAGTATGTCTTCTTTAACTTTCAGTTGTCCTTCGTAATCCAAGTGTTGTATTTGACATCCTCCACAATAGGAGTAGTATTTGCAGGGAGCAGTCCTTCTCCAAACTGAGCCAATCTTTACGTTTTTTACCGTCGCCTCCACGTAGTCCTTTTTTTCCTTAAGTATTTCTACCTCAACCAATTCCTTTGGTGCTGCATACCTTACTAAAAACTTTTTACCCCTGTCCTCTCCCAAACCATAACCACCATATACCACTTTTTTAATGAATATGTCTAAACCCATTCTATTTCAGCTGGGAAATCTTCTTGAAGTCCTCCTCCGATAGGATGTCTATATACCATCCCGTTATTTTGTTAGCCAACTTTACGTTTATCCCCCTCTTCCCTATGGCTAAAGATAGCTTATCCTTTGGCACTGCTACCTCCACCCTTTTAAGCTTTGGGTCTACTCTTACATCGGTTACTGGTGCAGGTGCCAAGCTTCTTCTAACAAGCTCTTCTATATTGTCTGTATCTTTTATAACGTCTATCCTTTCTCCTGAAAGCTCTTTACTAATAGGTGCTATATTGGATCCTCTTAGACCAACCACTACTGCCACCGGATCCATACGCGTATCCTTTGACCTCACCAAAACCTTAGCCCTTTCTCCAGGCTCCCTTGCTATATTCAAAATCTCCACCTCACCTTCCTTTATTTCTGGAACCTCTGCTTCTAAAAGCTTGCGCAAAAAATTCGGATGTGTTCTTGAAAGAATTATTTCATAACCACCTCTTTTTCTCACAACCCGAAGAAGCAGTGCCTTTAATCTGTCTCCAACTTTATACACCTCTTTGGGTATTTGCTCTCGTTTGGGCAATACCGCCATAACCTTCCCAAGGTCCACTATAAGGTCCTCATTTTCTGCCACTTTTCGCACTATACCTAACACTATCTCACCTTCAAGTTCTATAAACTCTAAGTATCTTCTTTCTTCGTCAGCTTTTTCTAATTCTCTTAGAAACTCCTCTTTTGCCGCATAAGCGGCGATTCTATCTAGCTCTTCGGGAACTATGTCTAGTGGAAACTTTTCTCCTTTGCGTAGGATATAGACCTTTACCTCATCGTCCGTCAGCTCCACCTCTACACGATCTTTTATTTTTCTGTCCTTTTTTGTAGCAAGGGCTATGGAATTTTTCAATGCCTTTTCTACCAACCATTCTGGTATGCCTTTTTCCTTTGCTACCTGCTCAATAAGCTTTCTTAGACTTTTTACCATTTTTCTATCTCCAAATGGGCCTTGGCTATGGCTGATATGGGTATGTGAAGTATGCTTCCATCCTCCTTGCTTTTTATGATTACTAGATTTTCCTTAGCTTCTTGGATATAGCCGAGAATTTCCCTTTTGTTCTCTATGGGTTCTTTTAGTATGATTTTGACCAATCTGCCTGTGAAAAAATCAAAATGTTCGCTTTTCGTCAGTTCCCTGGTAAGACCTGGAGAGGAAACTTCAAGCATGTAAGAAACTGGGATAATATCCTCCACGTCCAAAAGGGAGGATATTCTTTTGCTTATCTCTTCGCAATCTCCTACGGTTATTCCACCTTCCTTATCTACTATTATCCTCAGGACCCATCCCCTTTCAGGCTTAAACTCCACATCAAAGAGTCTATAGCCCATCTTTTTTATCACAGGAGCTATTACTTCCTTTACCTTGCTGACTATAGCTTTATCGTCTATTTGCATGAAGATTATTATCGTACAACTACACGGAAAAATCAACAGTGTGTTAAAATAAATATCAGTGAGGATTACCATATCTATTGACTTAGCGCCCTTTCTCCACTGGTTTAAGGACTACGATAGAAGTAAACTGACGAGAGATCTAATAGCGGGTCTTACTGTAGCTGCAGTCTTGGTCCCTCAATCTATGGCTTATGCGCTTTTGGCCGGTATGCCTCCCATACATGGGCTTTATGCGTCCTTTTTACCTACCATAGTTGCTGCTCTTTTTGGAAGTTCAAGGTTTTTAGCTACTGGTCCAGTGGCAATGACTGCCCTTCTTTCTGCCTCTGTCATTTATGGCATGGCCGAACCTGGTTCTGAGCAGTGGATCGGTTTGATGGGCCTATTGGCTCTCATGGTTGGATTCATAAGGCTTACTATAGGACTCTTAAAGCTTGGTTTCGTAGTGGAGCTTATATCAACAAGTGTGATAACTGGTTTCGTCAGTGCGGGTGCTCTTGTTATAGCTCTAAGTCAAGCAGGACACTTATTAGGTTTTAAAATAGTCCAGAGCACGCTAATATACGATGTAGTAAAAGATATTATCTCCCACATAGAAAACACTAATCCGTATACTGTGGCCATAGGCGCATTGTCCTATGCTATTATATGGATTTCCAGAAAGATTCATCCCATTTTGCCAGGAGCCCTTATTGCTGTCTTTGTAACATCCCTCATATCTTACTTTTACCAGCTTGAAAGGTTTGGTGTGGCTATAGTAGGAAATGTACCTCAGGGTATTCCTAAATTTTCAGTTCCTGAAGTGGACTTTTCCACTACCGCTACCCTTTGGGGTGGTGCAATGGTAGTTGCATTTTTTGGACTAGTAGAAGCTGTTGCTATAGCAAAGCGACTTGCAGTTCAGGCTGGAGACAAATGGGATCCTAACCAAGAGCTTATAGGTCAGGGTATGGCAAACATAGTCGCTGGGCTTTTTAAAGGATTTCCTGTAGGTGGTTCCTTTTCAAGGTCTGCATTAAACTTCCAGCTTCAGGCTAAGACTATCCTTGCCAGTGTGATAACTGGTGCTACTGTGGGAATTACCTTAATCTCTTTAGCTCCTGCCTTTTACTATCTTCCTAAGGCTACTCTTTCAGCTATAGTCCTCTCTGCAGTTATAAATCTAATAAAGCCGCAGGAAATAATCAAACTATACAAGTTGAATAAAACTGACGGGATAATTGCCGGGATAACTTTTTTCAGCGTATTTTTTATGGAGCTCTGGGTAGCACTTACCCTTGGTACTATAGTAGCCTTTGGCACTTTTGTATACAAGACTATGTATCCAAGGTTAGTGGTGCTTACAAGAAACCCACAGTCTAATACCTTTGTCAATGCAGAGAGAGAAAATCTTCCCGAGTGTCCCCAAATACTTTACATAAGACCAAATATGCCCATATACTTTGCAAACGCTGAATATGTCTATGAATACATACTTAATAAGATTGAAGAAAGAAAAACCAATAGAGCGCTAAAATTTTTGCTGATTGATATGGAAGCGGTAAATTACATAGATGCGGCAGGTGTATCTACCCTTATGAGGTTGTTTGAAGAGATAAATAAGCAAGGTATTATACCTGCTATGGCAAATATAGCCTGCGATGTTTATCCTATACTTGAAAGGGCAAATTTTGAAAAATATGTTGATACCGACTTTGTCTTTGATTCAAAGGGACAGTCTATAGTGGAGCTTTTCAAAAGGTTGGATCACAAGTATTGTGCGGAAAGATGTCCCTATGCGGTATTCAAAGAATGCTATACAGTAAAACCTTCGGACTTTAAACCTATTGTAAGGTTACAGTTATGAAGAAGGCGTGGATAGTATCCGCTACGCTTGGTGCGATTTTGGTTTTTCTTTTAGTTTATACCGCCTTTCAGGAAAAGTCAGGAGTAAACATAGGGATGAATAACTTGCCCCCTGATCTGACCTTTATTAGCGCTGACGGAAAGGAGATAAAGCTTTCGGATTACAGAGGAAAGGTTTTGCTTTTGAACTTTTGGGCGGTTTGGTGTCCCCCGTGCAAAGAAGAGTTGCCGATCTTTGAGAAGGTTTATAGTAAGTATAGATCGCTTGGTTTTGAGGTGGTTGCGGTAAATATGGACACCTCAGAGGACACTTTCCGAGAATTTCTAAGGAACAATCCGTATAGCTTTACCATGGTTAGGCCAAAGGGTGATTTGGAAAACAGGCTAAAACTCTTTGGATTTCCAACCTCTTACCTCATAGACAAAGAGGGGAACGTGGTAAAGGTAAAGATGGGCATTTACAGAGAACTGGAGGAGGACGTTGCAAAACTACTTAAATGAGAGTTTGGTTGTTTACTCATAGGGGAAATGTAAGGATAAGAAACGAAGATGCGCTGTTGGTGGGCAGAAAAGTCATAAGGATGGAGGTTATGGAAAAACCTTTGGTTGTAGAAACAGAAGAAAAACTTTTTGCGGTAGCAGACGGTTTGGGTGGGCATGCAAAGGGGGATGTAGCATCTTATGAGGTTTTGAATGTATTAGCTCAAGAACAACCAAAGGACGAAAAAAGCCTAAGGGATGCGCTATGGAATGCTAAGGTTCGTCTCTTGGATTATGTAAAAAAACACCCTTCTGCCTTTGGACTGGGTACAGCCGTCGCAGGTGTGATTGTCGGAAAGGAAGAGATTTTGGTTTTTAACGTAGGGGACTGCAGGGTTTATATAAAGGACAAAGATGGATTTGTTAAAGTTTCAAGGGACCATACCTTGGTGGAAGATTTGGTACTATCTGGCAAACTGGATGAGGAAACCGCAAGACTTCATCCTAAAAGGCACATACTTACATCTGCTATACTCGGAGATGCGTCAGAATTTGAAATATACACCAAAAGGATTCCCAATTTAGGTAAGCCCATTCTTGTGTGTTCGGATGGTTTTTGGGAAGAGTTTAGTAAGGAAGAGATGAGGCTTTTTGCTATGTCTCAGGAACCCGTTGAACTTTTTCTTAAATCCTTAGAGAACAAAGAGCAAAGTGACAACATCAGCTTTCTGTTCATAAAATTTTAGGTTTCTAAGCTTACCTCTACCGAGAACGGTTTTAACAAATCAAACAACTCCTTGCTTGGTTCTATTCTGTACCTTGGATCTGCCTGCATTAAAACCCTGTAGTCACCTGCCCTGCACTCTATTAAAATCTCAGCGCCCTTTTCAGAAAAACGCCTACTCAATAAGCTGTATAACTTTTCCAATTCTTGGCTTGAAAGTTCCCTCCGCATAATCAAACGGACAAACCTTATCTTTTCCAAAAGATATTCTTGTATCCTAAAAACTTCCCTCAGTATTACCCTCACAGTTTCACTTTCTTGATCCTTTGATAGCTCACCTTTTATGACGACTAACTCGTCCTCTTTTAGCTTTTCTTTGTTTTCTTCGTATGCTTCAGACCACGCAACCACCTCCACAACACCAGTCTTGTCTATGAGGTTAAACACTGCGTAAGGGCTACCCTTTGAATTCTTTTTGATCTTAAGCTCAGAAATGACGCCCGCAAAGGTATATTCACCCTCCTCCAAATCTTCTACATCCTCAACGTAGGATATTTGCCCTTTAAGAAGGTCCTCGTATGGATCCAAAGGATGCTGTGAAAGGTAAAAACCTATAACTTCTCTCTCATACTTTGCCTTGTCTTCTTCCTTTACCTGCTTTTTCCCAAATAGGCTGTTGCTCACATAAATGCCATCCTTAGTTTCCAATTTGGAAAGGAGGGAACTCCTCGGTTCGTTGGTAAAATCAAAGGCTCCCGCTTTGATTAGTGCTTCCAGCACCTTTTTGTTTATCTTTCTGCTATCCATACTGCGAACAAAATCAGACAGGCTTTTCCATTCACCTTTCCTTTTACTTACTATTAGCTGAGCGGTTTCTTCCCCAACCCCTTTTATCCTTGCCAGACCAAACCTTATCCTCCTTTCACCCTCTATTACAAAATCCGCTCCGCTTTTGTTTATGTCCGGAGGAAGTATATGTATGCCAAAGTGCATCTTAGCGTCCCTAAGGAGATTTATAAACTTTGTATCAGATTTTTCCATAGATAGTTTGACTGCAAAAAACTCCTCCGGATAATGTGCCTTCATGTAAGCGGTCCAGTAAGATAGGTATCCGTAAGCTACAGAGTGGGACTTGTTGAAAGAATAACTGGCAAACTTCTCTATGTCTTCCCACAGTCTTTCCACACGATCCCTTGGATAGCCCTTCTCTACCGCTCCATTTATAAACTTTTCCTTCATCTCCTCCATAACTTCCTTCTTCTTTTTACCTATTGCCTTTCTGAGCGTGTCCGCCTCGCCGGGAGTAAAACCCGCCAAAATTTGACTTGCCTTCATTATCTGCTCTTGATAAACCCAAACACCGTAGGTTTCTTTAAGCACTTCCTCCAGTTCTGGAAAGGGATATACTATCTGCTCCTTTCCGTGCTTTCTGTTTATGTAGCTATCCACAAGACCACTTTTCAAAGGTCCTGGTCTGTACAAGGCTAAAACTGCCACTACATCATCGAAGCTATCCGGTTGTAACCTTCTTAGCAGGTTCTTCATACCACTGCTTTCCAATTGAAACACACCGGAAGTAAGACCTTTCCTGAGAAGCTCAAACACTTTCTGATCGTCCAAAGGAAGTTTCAGAAAGTTTATTTCTATCCCATGTCTTTCTTTGACCAACAGCCTCATTTTTTCCAGTTCTGTCAGCGTTTTAAGTCCAAGAAAGTCCATCTTAACCAAACCTAATTCCTCAAGCTTTGACATGTCAAACTGAGTAGCAACCTGCCCATCGTCGTAATAAAGCGGTACGAGTTCTTCTAAGGGAACGGGAGATATAACCACACCTGCAGCGTGTAGGGAGGTGTGTCTGGTGAGCCCTTCCAACCTAAGAGCTATCTCTATTAACATCCTTATTTCTGCGTTCTCCTGAGCCATTTTGCGCAACTTTTTTGCATTCTCTTCTATATCGTTTCTGTGCCTTCCGTATTTCTCAAGAAGTTCCTCTATGGGAGTTAAATACATTTCTTCCAAAGATAGCCACGTGCCTTGCACATCACCCTGTGGTATTAGTTTTGCCAATTTATCCGCTTCCGAATAGGGCAGTCCAAGTGCCCTTGCGGTATCCCTTATAGCCTGCTTTGCCTTCATAACGTTGTATGTGATTATCTGAGCTGTGTTTTCTGCACCGTATTTATTTCTCACATACTCCAAGACACTATCCCTGTTTTCCATACAAAAATCCACGTCTATGTCTGGCATGGAAACACGCTCTGGATTTAAAAATCTCTCAAAGAGTAAGCCGTGCTTTATGGGATCAACGTCCGTGATACCCAGAGAAAAAGCCAGCAAAGACCCCGCTGCAGAACCCCTACCTGGACCTACCGGAATACCCTTGGACTTTGCCCAGTTTATAAAGTCCTGAACTATAATAAAGTATCCAGAAAAGCCCATTTTCTTTACTACGTCCAACTCGTATTCAAGCCTATCCCAATATTCTTTTGAATCTTTTGCAAGCCCCTGCTCTATTCTTTGCTTTAGTCCCTTTATAGCAAGTTCCCTCAAAAGCTCCTCTTCTGCCACTTCTTGGGAAAACTTGGGAAGCAAATAGTTTTTATTCTCAAGGGACTCAAACCTATCATCGCACTTGTCAGCTACCTCCAAAGTATTCAGCAGTGCCTGTTCCCAACCGTCAAACTTTCCTTTAAACCTTTCCCACATTTCCTCCTTACTGGCAAAGTGCAAGTAGTCGTTAATACACTTAAAGTCTCCTTTTTGGAGTTCCATAAGCGTTTTTTTCATTTGAACAGCCATAAGCACTTGATGAGCTATCCTATCCTCTGGCAAAAGATAGTGAGCATCCGCTGTCGCTACCAACTTAACCCCAAGCTTTTTGCCTATCTCTATCAGATGTCTGTTAGCGGTTTCTTGCTCGGGTAGAGAGTTAGCCTGAAGCTCCAAATAAAGGTCGTCTCCAAACAGGTCTTTGAACTTTTTTACCCACTCCTGTGCCTTATTTACATCTCCTATACTTGCATAATAGGTAGGCACACCCTTTAGACAAGCAGTTATGGCTATAAGCCCCTCGTGGTATTTAGACAAAAGCTCGTAATCTATTCTTGGTTTGTAATAAAAACCTTCCTTAAAGGCTAAGGAAGAGAGTTTGTATAAATTTTTTAGCCCTACGTCGTTCTTTGCTATTAGTATCAGATGATGGTTGTATCTGTCGGTTATGTTATCTTCAGAGCCTTTACCTTTTCTATCAAACCTGGAGCCGGTGGTAAAGTATGCTTCCATACCAAGCAGGGGCTTTATACCTACTTCTTTTAAACTTTTGTAAAAGTCAAGTATGCCAAACAGGTTTCCGTGGTCTGTTATGGCAACAGCAGAGTATCCAAACTCCAAAGCCCTTTTGGTAAGGTCTTTTATCTTTATAGCTCCATCAAGAAGTGAATACTGAGTATGTAAATGTAAATGAACAAAATCCACCATGGAACTACAACCGAAGGAGTATTGTAATATAACACAGTGGAGGACGAAAGGCAAGGGAGTGTAGAGGCTGTTCGAAAAAATCCTTCAGGCAGTGCTGAGTAGTTATAATAAAAGCCTAAGATGTATGTAAGCTTGCAGTTTAAACTTCAACTGAATGGTCCTGACAGAAAAAAACTTTTGGAATTAATGCGTAAGCAATCATCCGCCATAAGGTCTGCTTATAAACTACTGAAAACCAAAAACTCCCATAGCCAAATATACCAAAAGCTAAGACAACTGTTTCCTGACCTACCTACCAAATACATAGACTCTGCTATCTACAAAGCAAAACAGTATCCAACAGACAAAAAAGTGGTGTTTGGCGGTAAAGCCCTTTTTGAAAGGCTCTGTAAAAATAGAGACAAGAAGAGCAGGGAAAAGTTAAAAAGAAAGTGGAAAGAACAAAGACAAGGAACTTTAATAAGCGTAGGTTCTAAAGCGGATAAAGGAAACAGACTCATAAGGTTTGAAAGCATAAACGGAGAACTTCACTTAAGACTTACAACAGGGAATAGGGAATTTATCTATGCAAAGGTGCTGAGAAAACCAAGCAACGAAAAAGACAAGTGGAATACTTTTTTAGCTATGCTTTGGGAAAGTTGGGAAGGTAAAGCTTATTTCCCTTACACTGTAGAGCTGAAACTAAGGGATGGAGAGATTTATGGGATTGTTTCTTTTGAAGTTCCCACACCTGAGATTTGGCTAACCAAAGAGTATGGAGTAATAGCCATAGACACAAACGCAAGTCCATTGCATTTAGCCTTAGCAGAAGTCAGCTCTGATGGAAATCTTTTAAGCTATCAAAGTATTAGCTTACACGAGTTTATCAGCTTTCCAAAAAACAGAAGAGACTACGAAGAGTGGCTTTTGGCACACAGAATAGTAGAAATAGCAAAAGAGAAAGGAAAAGCTATAGCTATAGAAAACTTAAAGAAAATCAATAAAGGCTTTAGAGGAGATGGAAAAGCAAAACTAAGAAAGAGACTACACCATTGGAACTTTAAGAGCTTGCTCTCAAAGATTGAAAGAAGTGCAAAGTTGAATGGATTAGAAGTTATCAAGGTAAATCCCGCTTTCACTTCTGTTATAGGAGCACTAAAATATGCACCACAGCTTGGGATAGACAAAGACATAGCGGGCGCATACGTGATAGGAAGAAGGGCTTTAGGCTTTAAGGAAGAAATCCCAGAGAACTATCTAAAACTTCTTTCGGACAAGGAATACTTGGAGTATGCAATCTGCACTTACGAAGAGAAGGAAAAAGAGCTAAAGGAAAAGCTTAAGAAAGAGACAAACCAATACAAAAGAAATGCCATAAACTCTGAGCTAAAGCAAGTTCAGAAGGCAAAGGACTTGCTTTTAGAAAAACTTAAAAGCCTTCAGGACGAGCCAAGCTCCTGTGAGGGAGCCGATGGAAGGAATCCCAAGCAGGGAGAGACTAAGAAAGTCTCTCAAAGTGCTTGGCAAGTTCTGAAGGTAGCCCTCCTCTTCCCTGTTCTTGGAAAGATTTTGTCAAGGGACCTTTCTCCTCTGAAGCCTTTATTGGTGGAAGGGGCGTGGGACAGGGTGAGGAGAAGGTTAGTCCCCTTAGAGGTTGGGGGGACGTCCCAATGAGGGATTTTCGAACAGCCTCAGGGAGTGTAGTTATAATAAAAACCTGATGTATGTAAGCGTGCAGTGTTTCTATGAAGCACCGATGGAAGGAAAGGCCAAAAAAATCTCTCAAAATGGTTTGCAGGTTTTGTTGTTTGTATTTATAGCTGTCCTTCTTAGCTCTTGTGCTGTGCCAAAGATTGTTATACTAAACGATCCTCTTAGTGTGGAAGAACATGTGAATTTGGGATACATTTATGAAAAAAAAGGAAATCTTGATTTGGCAGAAGAAGAATACAAAAAAGCTATAAAAAAAGACAAAGAAAATTACATAGCTTACTTTAATTTAGGGAACGTGTATGCTAAAAAGGGTGATTACAAAAAGGCAGAAAAGTATTACAAAAGAGCTATCAAATTGAAAGAAGATCCGGATGTTATGAACAACTTGGCTTATGTGCTTCACAAACAGGGGAAAAATGAAGAAGCTTTGAAATACATAAAAAGAGCTTTGGAATTAAAAGAAGATCCTTCATACAGGGACACCTTGGAAAGCATATTAAAAGAATGATAGAGTGTTATGTGCTTGCTGGCGGACAAAGTAGGCGCTTTGGTGAAGACAAAACCCTTTTTCACATAGATGGTGTGCCATGCATTCAAAGGGTAACTCAAGAGGCGAGGAAAGTTTGCGATAAGGTCTTCGTAGTTTCAAAGGACACAAACAAGTATGGATTTTTGCAGGGAGTGGAGCTGATAAAAGATGTTTCAGAAAGACAGTTACCTTTGGTTGGTCTTTACACAGCTCTTAGCCATACTAAACAGGATAGGATAGTAATTTTGAGCGCAGATATGCCTTTAATTAAAGCGGACCTAATCCTGTATATTTGGCAAAAATATGATGGGAAGATAACCCTTTATCAAGTTAGAGGGAAAACTTACACTTTTTTTGGGGTCTATCCAAAGGAAATACTAAAACCCTTAGAGGACTTCCTTGAAGCTGGAGGGGTTAGGGCATTGGATTTTGTGTGCTCAGTGGGATACACTCCCGTGCAAGAAGAAGAAGTAATCAATATGGGTATTTCTCCGGAGGTTTTTATGAACATGAACACAAAAGAGGATGCAAGGATTATATTAGAGATATATGAGAGAGATAAACTTAAAGATTTTGGGAATGACCTGTGAGCATTGTGTCAAAACGGTGAAAAACGCGCTCTACAGTGTGGAAGGAGTTTCTGAGGTAGATGTTTCTCTACAGGAGCAAATAGCAAGGGTTAAGGTGGAAGATAACGTATCTTTTGAGACGCTAAAAAGCGCAGTGGAAAATTGGGGATATAAAGTTGTAGGTGAGGTTTGAGGATATTAAAGACAAGATAGAGGGGCTAACATACATCGGTAAAGGTTGGCGAGGGATTATTTACAAAGGATTCTTTGAAGGAAAAGAGGTTGCGGTAAAGGTTGCAAGAAGTGAAGAGAAAGAGTATGCCATCAGAAAGGAAGCAAAAATATTGGAAAGGTTAAAAGGTTATCCATACTTTCCAAAGATCTTGCTAAGTGGAGAGGATTTTTTTATGTATGAGTTTATTAACGGAGTGCCTATTGATGAGCTTGAGCTGAGCCAAGAAGAGAAGCTGAAAATATATTCCCAAGTTCTTGATATTGCCTTTCTCCTTGACAGTCTGAAGATTAACAGGGATGAGTTTTCAAGATTGGACAAGAACTTGCTGATAGGACAGGATGGCACGGTTTATTTGCTTGACTTTGACAGAGGGTCCTTGGATGTAAAAAAGACCCACAATTTTACCCAATTTTTACAGTTTTTGAAAAAGGAGGGGATAATATCAGATGAGCAGGCGATAAGCTTTGGAAAACTCTATAAGTCCAATCCAGAGGAAGCTTACAAAAATGTTAAGAGTGTCCTTGATTCAGCTATACAAACTTCTACTTGAAGCCTACGGATATCAAAACTGGTGGCCCGTAGACGAAGACTATCACAAACTTAGGGGAACAGATCCAAGGGAAGAGATAATAATAGGAGCCATTCTGACACAAAATACTGCGTGGAAGAACGTGGAAAAGAGCCTTGAAAATCTTAAAAAGGAAGGAGAGCTATCCCTAAGGTTTATAAGAAAGGCCAAGATTGAAGAGATTTACAGACTAATAAGACCTTCGGGGTTTTACAGACTGAAGGCAGAGAGACTAAAGCATGTGGCGGAGTTTTTCAACCCAGTGGATGTTATACAAAGTGTTAGCAGACAAGAGTTGTTAAAAGTAAAGGGAATAGGAAAAGAAACTGCAGATGCTATCCTCCTTTATGCGGGTAACCGATTAAGTTTTGTCGTAGATGCATACACCCTAAGGCTTTTTAAAAGGATATACCGCTTAGAAGGAAGCTATGACTCTATAAAAGCTTACATAGAGAATAACATACCAAAGGACCTAATCATCTACAAAGAATTCCACGCCCTTATTGATGTTCATGCAAAAACATACTGTAGAAGCACTCCCAGATGTGGAGAGTGCTTCCTTAAAAGCTACTGTCTTAGTGCAATCCCATTTTCTTAAGGAGTCTATCTCTCCACAACCAGATCAGAATTCCCATAATCACAAAGTAGCCTATGGTTACAATGCCCATTAGAGTTCTCTTGGTCTTTTCCTCTGGAGGAGGCTCAGAGACAGATTTTAAGTAAGCTATTATCTTTGCGGTTTCTTCAGGTCTTCCCTCCATAACCGCCGGCATTGTGGTTCCGGGTAGTATTTCCTGAGGCTTTAGTATAAAGTTGTAAAGGTATTCTGGCCCCTTTACTAAGTATATGGTGGAAAGGTCAGGGGGAACCTTACCGAAGGTTTCCTTGAGTGCATTAAGCTCGTTTATAAAAACCGCTTGATAGACATCCTTAGGTATAAATTTGCCGTACTTTTCTTGTAGTGAAGCAAGCATTGGATTTGCCTGAATAGACAAAAGATAAACCCCGTCATACCTTAAGGAGTGGCACGCTGCACAGTTTTGAATGAATAGTTCCTTTCCTTCTTTTGCATACTTGACATCCATAGCAATCTTTTTGTATTCCTGTGGCATCTCGTATTTTTCATGGGGCGCAAAGATGTTGTTTATCCAAATGATGTAAAAGAAAACTACAGTAAGAACAGTAAAGAATATAGCCTTTATCATTGCTTGTCACCTCCTTTTGCTTTATACCAACCCCACTCCAAGATGGATATTATTGGCAATGACAGGAAGAAGGAGAGAAAGCCTATGGTGAATATTAATCCAAGCATGGCATTAGTAGGTGTGGGTGGCATTGTGCCAAGTATGGTAAGTGCTATTGAGGATATTACAAGAACTATGAACATCACAAAGAAGAGTGGCCTGTTTCTTGCACTTCTGAGAGGCGAGAAGTCTAAGAATGGCAGGATTAAAAGAAGTATGAGGGCTAAGTTAAATACCACAAAGCCTAAGAATTTGTCGGGAATGGACCTAAACATTGTATAGAAGGCTAAAAGATACCATTCAGGGGCTATATGGGCGGGAGTTTTAAACGGATCTGCTGGGTCAAAGTTGTCCGCTGGTAAAAAGTGCTTCATGTAGAAAAACACAAAAAAGAAGAAAATCGCAAGGTATCCCATCAAATAAGCACCTTCCTTTAGAGTAATGTATGGATGGAAAGGAACGCCTTCCTTCTTCTTGTCTATTTCTTTACCATCCGGTGAGCTTATGCCATGTGCCCTGATAAGGTAAAAGTGAAAACCCACCAAACCTGCGAGTATTAGGGGCAGAAGCCATATGTGAAGACCGAAGAACCTTCCAAGTGTTATCTGCCCAAGTTCGTAACCACCCTTCATCCATATAGATATGGTTTCTCCTATTTTTAGCTTACCAATTATGGGAGCACTGTCTATGGAGGTAGGAATCTCTGTAGTTACCACCATACCCCAGTAAGATAGCTGTCCCCAAGGAAGGAGGTATCCAGATAGGGCAGTCATTAGAAGAACAAAGTATATAAAGAAGCCTACTATCCAGGTTAGCTCCCTTGGTTTTTTGTAAGCGTTGTAGTATATGCCAGTGAATATGTGAAGATAAACCACCGCAAGGAAGAAGTTAGCGCCTGCTGCGTGCACATTACGAATCAACCATAAAAAGGGCACTTCTTTCATTATGGTGTAATTGACGCTGTCAAAGGCTGTATAAACGTTGGGTTGGTAATACATAACCAAGAAGATTCCTGAGATTATCTGGATTAAAAAGGCTACAAGTGCCATTACACCAAAGGCGTAAGGAAAGGTTAAGTTCTTAGGCACCTTGTATTCCACCATTTGAGACTGCCAAAGTTCAGAAAGTTTCCCCCTATCGTTAAGCCATTTTCCTATTCTTCCCAACATTTCATCACCTCCTTCTTAAGTAAGTTCCTTTATAAAGCCTTCTTCTCCTATGACAAGCTTGTTGCCGTCTATCTTTTGAGGAGGTATGAAAAGCGATCTTGGTGGGGGACCTGTTATGACGTCTCCCCAAGGAGAGTAAAATCCACCATGACAGGGACAGTGGAATATGGGATAGTTAAATTCTCCCTCTCCATTAGGCTTCCAAATTGGCACACATCCAAGGTGGGTGCACACCGCTATTAACGCGTAAGCATTATGACCCTCAAGCAATTTGACATTTTTAACATCTCTCACCTTACCATCCCACTGAAAGCCCTCCGGTAGTTTGACCACAAAAACAGGCTTACCCTTCCACGAGACTACCCTAACCTGAAGATCCGATATTTGGGAAATATCAACCTCCACCTTGGCACCTGCCAAAGAAGCCTGACTTGGAGAGAGAGTCTTCACCAGTGGATAGAGCACACCAACAACTCCAAGGGCACCTAAACCGCCTACTGCCAAACCTAAAAGGTCCCTTCTTGAAGTCTCCATTGCACAACCTCCTTCAAACAAAGCCAAAGTATAGCTATTATTATATCATCATATTCATATTTTTAAAATTTCATTTAGAATTATTACTTTGTCATCTCAGTGCAATATTTTGGACTTGAAATTGTCAAAAGGTGCAGTCCTGTCGGAAGCAAGCAGGATAAAAGAAGAAACATACGAGGATAAAGGTGGGCGACTGAATTGAATTTATGGGTTCAAGAAGAAGAGTGTTAGAAGTAAAGGAGGATAAACTGCATGCATCCTTTGGTGTCGCTTATTTAGAAAAAACCTGTGTAATCCAAATCATAGGTTTTTGAACTATCCAGCCAGCTCCACCGCCTTTTTGGCTCCATCCCACATGTCCTCTGCGGTTATAAAGTTAAGTCCAGATTCTGCTAAGATCCTTTTGCCTTCTTCTACGTTTGTGCCCTCCATACGCACTACCACAGGCACCTTTATCTCCACCATCTTTGCCGCTTCTATGAGCCCATTTGCTAACCTGTCGCACCTGAGGATCCCACCAAAGATGTTTATAAACACCGCCTTTACGTTCTTGTCAGCCATCAAGATCCTAAAGGCGTTTGCTATTTGTTCTACGTTTGCTCCACCGCCTACGTCCAGAAAGTTTGCAGGCTTACCTCCAGCCAGTTTGATTATATCCATGGTCGTCATGGCAAGACCTGCCCCATTGACCATACAGCCTATGTTTCCGTCAAGCTTTATGTAGTTGAGGTTGTAAGTCTTTGCTTCCACCTCCAATGGATCTAACTGGCTTAGGTCTTCCATTTGTTCCAAATCTTTGTGTCTTAGAAGTGCATTGTCATCTATCTCCACCTTTGCGTCCAAAAGGACCAGCTTTCCATCCTTTGTCAGCACCAAAGGATTTATCTCCACCAAAGAGGCGTCAAGCTCTTCGTAGGCTCTGTATATACCAAGAGCGATCTTAACAAAATCATTGACAGGTAATCCAAGCCTGAAAGCAATCTTCCTTGCCTGAGAGGGCATTAGGCCAAGAAATGGGTCTATGTGTAGCATATGAATAGCCTCTGGTTTTTCTTTGGCTACTTCCTCAATCTCCATTCCACCCTCTGCAGAAGCCATAAGCACGGGCTTAGATACAGACCTATCTAAGGTTATAGAAAGATAATATTCTTTTTCTATTGGCGTAGCCTTTTCTATCCAAACCCTATTTACGGGTTTTCCGTCTGGACACTGAAAAGTTTTTAGAACCTTTCCCAACATACCATTTACCGCAGATTCAAGCTCTTCCATGTTTTTTACGAGCTTAACTCCACCAGCCTTCCCTCTGCCACCGCAGTGCACCTGGGCTTTCACCACAAGAGGGAACTCCCCAAGCTCTTCTGCCACCTGCCTTGCTTCTTCTAAGCTAAAGGCAACCTTCCCTTCTGGCACTGGCAGGCCGTATCTTTTGAGTATCTCCTTAGCCTGATGCTCGTGTAGTTTCATCTGTTAGCCCCCTTGAAAAATTTAAAATAAATTTTAAACCATGCTGGCAAAAGTCTTCTCATCTCAGAGGCGTTCCTTAGTGTTAGCCATGGAAGAAATAAAAGAGAGGGTAGAAAACAGCATAAGAGATTATGATTTTGTCCTTTTTGCGGTGCATCCTGACTATAATTACGAGGACATAAACCACCTGATGAAAAAGATTTTCAAAACGGAAAATTATGCAGGTTTTCATAGTCTCAGTTCTTTTGAGAACGAAAAAGTGGTGAGCGGTTTGGTAATGTGTTTTTAAAGTTTGAAAGGAAGGGAAAGGCTTCTGTATTTGCGATAGAAGACATAGAAGAAGAAAAAGCACTTGAAAAGACTGCAGAATATTTGAACCAAAATCACGATAAACTTCACATATTCGTGGGTGGGTTATGCGAACATAGGTTAGGGTTTTTCATAGAAGACTTAGCCCATTTTTTGAAATAAAGTCCTGTCAACAACTTAGTGGGTGAGCTATCTTCTGGATACAAAAAAGGCGAAGAGGTCCTGACGTATCAGTTTGTGGAAGACAAGGTTATAAAGAACGGCTTTTTTATTCTTACTTTTGATAATATAGGCTTTGACATTCGGATTGCTCTTGGGTTTAAACCTTATGGTATAACTTACCGTGTGCAGAAAGCAAAAGGATACAGGATATACACTGTAGATGACAATCAACCCCTGTCTTACACGATCAAGTCCCTTATGAGCAAAATACAAAGTAACGACATACAGCATCTTTGGTTCTGTCCTATAACCATACTGGATGATCAAGAGGGTTATGTGGCTACCATGAGAACTTTCAAAGACGTAAAGGACGATTACGTAGAGTTTTTTGGTCCTGTAAAAGAAGGACAGCATTTTAAGCTTTCCTTTGCAACAGAAAAAGAGCTTTTAGAAGAAAGTGAAAAGGTTGCCATGGAAGCAAAAGAGGTTATGAAACATCCAGACCTTGTCTTTGACTTTTCCTGCTTGGCAAGGCAGTATGTTTTGGGAGAGTTGCAACAAAAAGAACCAGAGATCTACACTGCCATACTGGATGCTCCCCTCTTTGGCTTTTTCACTTACGGAGAGGTAGGTCCTGATAAGTTTTACAAAAAGCTCAAATTTTACAACGAAACTTCTGTTTTACTGAGTATAAAGGAGCTATGAATAAGGATATACAGATAAAACTTTTGCAAGCTCTCCTTGACGAAATAACAAAAAGGTATGACTACTTTATACAATCCCAAAATGAAACCATAAGAAAAACCTACGAAATTGCAGTAAAAGACCACTTAACTAAGCTTTATAACAGGATGTATCTTGAAGATTATCTAAGGCGTCTTATAAAAATGAGCAAAAGAGATAAGGCGGTATTTCAGATCCTTTTTATAGACCTTGATAATTTTAAGCCGATAAACGACATTTATGGGCACGAAAAAGGAGATCAAATCCTTAAAGAAGTAGCAGATTTTTTGAGACAAAAATTCCGAGATTACGACATAATAGCACGTTTGGGAGGGGATGAGTTCTGTGTAGTTTTGGAAGAAGAAATAGACCAAGATAGAATAGAGAAAATCAGAGAGGAGTTTGAAAAAACATTTAGCCAGTATAACCTGTCTTTTAGCTATGGGATTGCAAATTCCAAAGAGCTGGACTACAGCAAGGATGAGGATAATATAATAAAAGATATACTTAAACTTGCGGACGAGAGGATGTATAAACAGAAAATGCAGAGAAAAGGATGGAGCTTCTTTCACCAGCCAAACTGAATTTAGGGTTGTGGCTTTTGAAAAAGCGCAAAGACGGATACCACGAGATCTTTACCATATTTCAAGCTATAAGCTTGTTTGATCGTATTTGGATAAAGGAAGGACCGCTAAGGGTAGAAACTTCCAACGGTATTCCCCAAGAGGAGAATTTAGTTTATAAAGCTCTTCGGCTTATGGAACACTTCTTAGGAAAGGAGTTGGAAGTTCAAGTTTTCATAGAGAAGAACATTCCCGTAGGAAGCGGGCTTGGTGGAGGATCATCCAACGTGGCAACAGTTTTAAAAGCGGTCAATGAGATGCTTGGAAATCCCCTAAGCTTTGAACAGCTTTTAGAAATAGCTTCCAAAGTTTCTTCTGATGCTCCCTTTTTTTTATACGGTGGTTCAGCTGTGGGTAAAGGAAGGGGTGATGAAATATATCCAATAGAACTTCCACCTTTTAAATTTGTTGTGATCTATCCGCAGGTGCAGGTATCCACCAAAATGGTTTATTCTCTCGTAAGCCCAAAGGAATTGACACCGGACTTAGACGATGATAAAATAATAAACTGCCTTAGAAGAGGAGAGTTTGAGGTTTTGAGTAACGAACTTGGTAAGCTGTGTGCTGAAGTGGTACCTCAGGTAGGCGAGGTGCTAAGGTTTTTGGAAAGCCTGGGCCACAAAGCCTTGGTGAGTGGCAGTGGCTCGGCAGTTTTCTTTGTAGGAGAGCTTGAGGATAGGCTTAAAAAGGCCTGTCAGCTAAGAGGTTGGCGGGTTTATCAGGTGGAGAGCTTGGGGTGTAGCTCAACTGGCAGAGCACCGGACTTTGGATCCGGGGGCTCCTGGTTCGAGTCCAGGCACCCCAGCTTTTCCACCAAAAAATAGGAGTGCAGAAAAATGATAGGTTCTATAAAGCTTCTTACTGGCACGAGCAACTTAGAACTGGCCAAAGAGGTATCCCAATATTTGAACATACCCCTGTCTGATGCCCTTGTGTCTCGTTTTAGCGACGGAGAGGTAAGGGTTCAGATAAACGAGTCTATGAGAGGGGAGGACGTTTTTGTTATACAGTCCCTTTGTCCGCCGATAAATGAAAACATTATGGAACTTCTGCTTATCTTGGATGCTCTCAAAAGGGCTTCTGCAGGAAGGATAACCGCAGTTATTCCCTACTATGCATACGCAAGGCAAGACAGAAAAGACAAACCAAGAGTTCCAATAAGCGCAAGACTGCTTGCGGACCTCATCACCGTAGCAGGAGCCCAAAGGGTGGTTATCGTGGACCTTCACTCTCCACAAATTCAGGGTTTTTTCAACATACCTGTGGATAATCTGCATGCGTTGCGTGTGCTATATGAATACCTTAAGGACAGGTTGGATGGCGATACAGTAATTGTATCTCCGGATGCGGGTGGTGTAGAAAGGGCTAGACTCCTTGCCAACAAAATCGGATGCCCTATAGCTATAATATACAAAAGAAGGCCTGAGCCAAACGTAGCGGAAGTTTTGGACATAATAGGGGATGTGAGAGGGAAAAGGGCTATCATCGTAGACGACATCATAGACACTGCAGGCACAGTTTGTGCAGCAAGTGAGCTACTTCTTTCAAAAGGTGCCTTGAGTGTGGATGTGGTTGCTACTCACGGTTTGCTATCTGGTCCCGCTGTGGAAAGGCTAAGAAGATCTCAAATAAGAGAAGTTATAGTCACCAATACCATTCCGTGTAAAGATAAAGGTTTGGAAAAGCTAAGAGTAGTATCCATAGCCCCGCTTATAGGAGAAGCTATAAGAAGGATCCACGAAGGTGAATCAGTTAGTATGCTATTTGTATAAAGGAGGCGGTCATGAAAAGGGTTGAGTTGAAACTTCTTTTAAGAAATCCCAATGAAAAGAAAAGTGAGAAAAAACGGAAAAGAAGGGAAGGATACATCCCGGTGGAGATATACGGAAAAGGAGTGGAAAATCTGCATGCATACATGAGTTTAAAAGACTTCTATGCCTTGCCCCACGGAGAAACATTCTTAATAGTAGCAGAGGTGAATGGAGAAAAGAGGGTATGCTTTTTGAAAGAAGTTCAGTACGGTTGGCTTGGAGATAATCCAATTCACGTAGACCTATACGACATATCCAAAGTGAAAGAGATAGATATAGAGGTGCCTTTGGAATTTGTGGGTACTCCAGTGGGTGTATCCCTTGGTGGCACCTTTGAGATCGTACTTAGCACGCTAACTGTTCGGGCAAGCGTAGAAAGCATACCTGATAAAATAACCGTAGATGTTAGCAATCTTGGGCTTGGTGATTCACTACACGTGAGAGATATACAACCACCACCTAATTGCATAATACTTGACAATCCAGAAGAGGTTGTAGCGGTAGTCTTAGAGCCAGAAGCTGAAGCCGGAGCCGAAGAAACACCCACTGAATGATAAGACTTGTTGTAGGCCTTGGCAATCCAGGTAAAAAATACGAAAGGACAAGGCACAATGCAGGGTTTATGGTGGTTGATGAACTGCTGAAAAAGCTCAGGGTAAAAGAATACACAGAGGAATGTCTGTCTCATGTCTACAGAGTTAGAGTGTTAAATAGAGAAGTGTTGGTAGCCAAACCACAAACTTACATGAACAACTCTGGGCTTGCGGTTCTTAACCTTTTGGAGGAATACGAGATAACTCCAGAAAATATGATGGTGATTTACGATGATCTGGACCTTCCCCTCGGAAGGATAAGGTTAAGGTTGGAAGGTAGCAGTGGGGGACATCACGGTATAGAATCCATAATAAGGGAAATTAAAACAAGCAATTTTGTAAGGCTTAGGATAGGCATAGGAAGACCTAAGGACAGAAACAAAGTGGTGGATTATGTGCTCTCACCCTTTGATCCAGAAGAGGAAAGCGTTCTTTATACCGTATTGGATAGAGCTTCTGAGTGTGTTTTAAGATGCTTAGAAACCTCTCCGGAGGAGTCTATGAATTTTTGCAATGCGCCGATAGGAGGATAAATATGGAAACAGTGAGCACAAAGGACATTAATAAGGTGGTGAAGGTTTTGGAAGAAGGTGGCATAGTGTGTGCTCCTACGGATACTATCTACGGGCTTTTGGCAGATGCTACCAACAGAAAAGCGGTGGAGAGACTCTACGAGATCAGAAGGCCCTCCAACAGGCCTTTTATAGTACTGTTGCCAGAGATAAAGCAAGCCTTTGAGTTTGACATTATGATTACCAAACTTGGTATAACCCTTTTAAGTTTAGGAGTTACCGTAATTTTCCCAAAAAGGACCACCATTCCTACATACCTAACCAGATGGAGAAAAAGTATAGCCTTCAGAGTGCCAAAAAGTGGCATATTCATACAGAAACTTCTTAAAAAGTTTGGCAAACCCCTTGTAGCTCCAAGTGCCAACCCAGAAGGGCTAAAGCCTGCGGTGGATATAAAGGAAGCTATGGAATATTTTGGAGATAAGATAGACCTTTATGTAAAGGGAGCACCGCTTACAGGCAAGCCCTCCACAATAGTGAAGGTTATAAGTCCAAAAGCTATAAAGATAATAAGGGAAGGGAATGTGCCTAAGGAGGATATAATAAAACTTGTAAGTAATAATTTTGATACGCTGGAGTTATTGCAAAATCTTGCAGACCTTATAGACAGATCTGACAGATAGTGTTATGATATAATTATTAGCTGGCGTAGCTCAGTGGGCAGAGCGCGGGATTTGTAATCCCGCGGTCGTGGGTTCAAGTCCCACCGCCAGCTTTAGGAGGGGTGGCCGAGTGGTCAAAGGCAGGGGACTGTAAATCCCCCGGGCTCCGCCCTGCGCAGGTTCGAATCCTGCCCCCTCCACTTTAGCGGGCGTAGCTCAGTGGTAGAGCAGCTGCCTTCCAAGCAGCAGGTCGCGGGTTCGAGTCCCGTCGCCCGCTTTAAAAACATAGCCCAGGTAGCTCAGTGGGCAGAGCACACCCTTGGTAAGGGTGAGGTCGCCGGTTCAAGTCCGGTCCTGGGCTTAATACAAGGAGGTAAAGAATATGGCAAAGGAGAAGTTTGTAAGAGATAAGGAGCACGTCAACGTAGGAACCATAGGACACGTAGACCACGGCAAATCTACCCTTACCTCTGCCATAACATGCGCATTGGCTGCGGGTGTTATGCCCGGCGGTAAAGCAAGGTGTATTAAATACGAAGAAATAGACAAAGCTCCAGAAGAAAGAGAAAGGGGTATAACGATAAACATAACACACGTAGAATACGAAACTCCAAAAAGACACTATGCACACATAGACTGTCCAGGGCACGCAGACTACATAAAGAACATGATAACAGGGGCAGCTCAGATGGATGGAGCCATTCTTGTGGTTTCTGCAGCAGATGGACCAATGCCCCAAACAAGGGAACACGTGCTTTTGGCAAGGCAGGTCAATGTTCCTTACATAGTGGTGTTTATGAACAAATGTGACATGGTGGATGATCCGGAGCTTTTGGACCTTGTGGAGCTTGAGGTGAGGGAGCTTCTTAACAAGTATGAATTTCCTGGGGATGAGGTGCCGGTTATAAGGGGATCAGCCTTAGGGACATTGCAGGAGTTAGAAGCGGGCAAGCCGGACAAGTGGTGCAATG
>NZ_JNIE01000005.1 GCF_000702425.1 Thermocrinis jamiesonii | reverse complement strand
ATTATGTAATTGCACAAAGTCATAATTATGCACGATTGCTTAAAGCATTGGGAGACAAGGACTTAAATTTGACAATAACACACTCAACTTTGCACAACCTGGCATTTTCGGAAAATAACCTTCATTTGCGAGGGGTACCCCCTTGACAAAATTATTGATTTGTCTTATTTTAATTAAGGTGGTCAGTTGGGGTTCCTAATCTACCGTGTGGAGTTGAAAGGCTTAAATCCTTCTGTGTTAGTCTGACTAAAAGAGCTGGTTCCTAATCTACCGTGTGGAGTTGAAAGTACGTATTGTGGGCATATTAGCTTATACTTACCTATTGTTCCTAATCTACCGTGTGGAGTTGAAAGGTTGAAACAGAGCAAATAGCATAAGCAGATTGCTTGTCGGTTCCTAATCTACCGTGTGGAGTTGAAAGGTTGTTAGCTTATGAAGCATCTGGTATATGCTCAAAAGTTCCTAATCTACCGTGTGGAGTTTAAAGTTAAATCTGACAAAATACGTATGAAAGTTTAACTTTATCTTTATGATTACCTTTGAACTTGCAAAGGAAGAGAGCTTAAACAATAAGCAGATAAAGGAGCTTCAAGAGGAAATCAGAGCTTTGGCAAAGCAGAAAAATGCAGTGATACTCTCCCACTACTACCAAAGGCCTGAGGTGCAAGACATAGCGGACTTTGTGGGAGACTCTTTGGAGCTTTCAAGGAAGGCAAGCCAGACAGATGCAGATATTATTCTCTTTTGCGGTGTTAGGTTTATGTGCGAAACTGCCAAAATCCTAAACCCTACCAAAAAAGTGCTACATCCCAATCCCGAGTCTGGCTGTCCTATGGCGGATATGATAACCGCAAAGCAGGTGCTGAAGTTAAAAGAGGAACACCCGGATGCAGAAGTGGTCGCTTATGTAAATACTACCGCAGAGGTCAAGGCGGTTTCTGATGTGTGCGTTACATCAGCCAATGCAGTAAAGGTGGTAAAAAAATTGGAAAGTAAAAAGATCATCTTTATACCAGACCAAGCCCTTGGTAATTGGGTGAAAAAACACGTGCCAGAAAAGGAATTTGTAATCTGGCAAGGCTTTTGCCCTCCTCACTTTGAATTTACCGCAAGGGAGCTACAAAAGCTAAAGGAAAAATATCCAGATGCAAAAGTAGCAGTCCATCCAGAGTGCCATCCAAAAATCATTGAAATGGCAGACTTTGTAGGCTCAACTTCCCAGATAATAAACTACGCCACCACCTGTGACGCAGACAGGGTTATAGTCATCACAGAAGTGGGGCTAAAACACACCCTTATGAAGAAAAATCCAAACAAAGAATACATATTCCCAGAATCTATGAACTACTGCGGAACGGTTTATTGTTGCACCATGAAAGCTATAACCTTACCCCTTGTCTATAAAACCCTAAGGGAAGAGATAAACGAAGTGATCCTTCCAGAAGACATCATAGAGAAAGCAAGAAGACCTTTAGAAAGAATGCTTGAACTGAGCTAAGGGAGAAAAGAGTGGGAGTTTGTCTTTTCTTCTTGACTTAATTGAGATTGAATTTTAAAATTAATAACAATATTTATTCTGGAGGTTGGCGGAATGAAGCTAAGAGTCTTTTTGCTGTCTTCTTTACTACTGTTTAGCTCTGCCCATGCGGGAAAGAAGATCCTCCTCTTTGAGGACGCAGAAACCTTAGGAAAGGGTGGGTTTCAAAGCGAGCATTACCTATCAAGACAAGAGCCAAGAACCACCGCATATACCTTTACCCTAAGCTATGGACTATTGGAGAAAGTAGATGTGGGATTGAACTTACCTTTTGAGTACTCAAATAAGTTAGAATCTTCCAACATCTCTTTGGACCTTAAGTGGAATTTTTTTGAAAAAGGAGAAACAAAAGGAGCCTTTAAGTTCTCTTCCGAATTGCCAACCAAAGAAGGAGCTGTAAAATACGGTCCTACCTTAGCTTTGCAGACTTCCTTTGAAAGACTCTCCTTTTATGCAGTCAGTTCTTATGAGCTAAAAGAAAAGGTTTTCTTTCAAAGCGCTTCGGTGGAATGGACTGTGGTAGAAAATCTTAGCCTTGTTGCCACGGGTTTTTACCTTTCGGAAGACTCTCAGACGGGTTTGGTGGGTGGTCTTAGCTTTTCTGGAAAAAACTGGGAGTTTGCTTTGGGAGTGCAGAAGATCCTCAAAGACAAAGAAAAACCTTCGGTGGTAGCTGGTTTTACGGTTAGGTTTAGATAAAATTAAAAAATGAGATTAATTTTTAATATTAATTAGGAGGTGAAAAATGTTAGAAAAGGTGGAAGTGGGTAAAAAAGTTAAGGTCTTAGAACTTGAGGGTAACGATGAGAGTATTAAAAAACTTGAGGCTATGGGCATAAGGGAGGGGAAGGTCTTAGAGGTTGTTCAAAAGCTTGGAAGGAGTATTGTGGTTAAGCTTGACCACTCCAAGGTAGCCATAAGTAAAAGCTTAGCAAAGAGAATAAAGGTTCAATGAAGAGAATAAGCGTAGCCCTTGTGGGTAATCCTAACGTAGGTAAGACAAGTCTTTTAAACCACATTGCTGGCACCACCTTAAAGATAGGAAATTGGGCTGGGACTACTGTTGAAAAGAAGGAAGGAAAGGCATACTACGGAGATTATGAAATACACCTTGTAGATTTGCCAGGGATTTATACTTTGGAGCCCTTTTCCGAAGCGGAGCAGTTGGCAAGAGACTTCATTCTAAATCAAAAACCGGACGTGGTGGTGAACGTAATAGAAACCCCCAACATGGAAAGGGACCTTTTTCTAACCTTGGAACTTTTGGAAATGGAGATTCCCATGGTCATAGCCTTAAACATGTGGGACGAAGCAAAAAAGCTTGGGATAGAGGTAGATACATCCAAGATGGAAGAGCTTTTGGGAGTTAGGATAGTAAAAACCAATGGTAGGACTGGGGAGGGTAAGGACGAACTTCTTAGAAGGATCGTGGAAACCTATGAAAGCAAAATCAAACCAATTGAAGTTAAGTATTCACCAGACTTGGAAAAACTTCTCTTAAGCGTGCAAGGAAAGACAAAATCCGAAAGGATAAGAAAAGCGCTAATCTCTTACGGCGAAGAGTTTGAAAGACTTCTAAAAAACGAAAGGTTTGCATTTATTCACGGTTTGTATTACCACACGGTAAAAAAGACAAAGCATAACGTTTTTGAGCTCACAGATAGTTTGGATAAAGTGCTTCTTCATCCAGTGCTTGGTGTTTTGATCTTTCTTTTTATTATGTTTATGACCTTTAAAATCGCTTTTGATTTTTCTGCTCCATGGATGGACTGGTTGGACGGTTTGATGAACGGTTTCTTTTCTCCATTAATTAAACATCTTCTTGGTGAATCTATCCTTTCAAGGTTTTTGTCTGAGGCTGTGGTTGGTGGGGTGGGCTTTGTTCTAACCTTTTTACCCCTGATTGCCAGCATTATCTTTATACTTTCCCTGCTTGAGTTTTCTGGGTATCTTCCAAGAGTTGCCTTTTTGATGGACAGCTTTATGCACCGCCTTGGCTTGCACGGCGCAAGCTTTATACCCCTTCTTTTAGGTTTTGGTTGCAACGTGCCTGCCATCATTGCTACAAGGGCTTTGGAAAGTAAAAGGGACAAACTTTTGGTCATGGCTATGATACCTTTTGTGAGCTGTCCCGCAAGACTCGTGGTCTTCTCCTTCTTTGCCACGCTGTTTTTCCCAAACCCAGCCTTTGTTATCTTCTTCCTTTACGTCCTTGGTTTGGTTTTTGCCTTTTTAACTTCCTTTGTTCTTCAGAAGGTCATTTATAAAAATCCACTCAGACATATGATACTTGAACTCCCGCCTTACAGACTACCTGTTTTTAAACTGGTTTTTAGAATAACCTGGGCTCACGTAAAGCAGTTTATATACAGGGCAGGAACGCTTATATTTGGAGTCTCTGTGGTCCTTTGGGTTCTACTAAACTTGCCTCCGGGAGTTAGCAATCCAAAGGACAGCTTTGCAGGTTATGTGGGAAGAGTCTTAGTGCCAGTGTTTAAACCTATGGGCTTGGAGGATTGGCAGATTACCACATCTTTAATACCAGCCTTCTTGGCAAGGGAGATAGTTTTAAGTTCTATGGCAACCATCTATGCGGTGGAGCAGAAGGAGGAAAGGAAAGAGTTTGAAATAAAACAAGCCCTGATTGAACAGACAATGGCTTTTGGAAAAGCCTTCAAGGATTCTCTTTTTAACACTATCAGCCCATTACCAAAAGCCTTTGAGTTAGAGGAAGAGCATTCTGCCTTAAGGGAAACGGTAAAAAACTCCTTAAGCCCAGCTCAGGCCTTTTCCTTTATGCTGTTTATCCTTCTTTACACCTCTTGCCTTGGCACAGTAGCTGTGCTTCAGAAAGAAGCTGGCACAAAGTTTGCTATTGCATTTTTAGCCTACAGCTTTGTGTTAGCTTGGTTGGTTGGTGTGATCGCTTATAAGTTATGGAACTTGTTTTAATCTCGTTTTTGGCTTTACCTTTGCTTTTCCTTTGGTTTAGAAGAAACAAAAAGAAAAAAGGTTGTTGTCAGTAAGCTTAGGTGCCAAGTTCCCAAGATGAAAGGTAATTTATCTGCTCTTGGGTTAGTTGGTCTATTTCCACACCCATGCTTTTGAGCTTTAGATGTGCCACCATTCTGTCTATCTCATCAGGAACTTTATAGACTTTCTTTTCTAAATGCTGATGATTTTTTGCTATGTATTCTGCGGAAAGGGCTTGATTGGCAAAGGACATGTCCATAACAGATGCGGGATGTCCCTCTGCAGAAGCAAGATTTACAAGCCTTCCTTGAGCCAAAAGGTAGATCCTCCTTCCGTCCCGTAGGGTGTATTCTTCCACAAACCTTCTGACTTCCCTTTTAGAAACCGAAAGTTCTTCTAAAGCTTTTTTGTCTATTTCCACGTCAAAGTGTCCTGCGTTGGATACGATGGCACCGTCTTTCATAACTTCAAAGTGCTCCTTTCTTATAACAGAGGTGTTTCCTGTAACGGTAACGAAAAAGTCCCCAAGCTTTGCAGCTTCAAGCATCGGCATTACCAAAAAGCCGTCCATCTTTGCCTCAAGGGCTTTTATAGGATCCACCTCTGTTACGATTACTGTTGCTCCCATTCCCCTTGCCCTTTGGGCTACACCTTTTCCACACCATCCGTATCCTGCCACCACAAAATAGGAGCCCGCCAACAATCTGTTGGTAGCCCTAAGTATGCCGTCTATGGTAGATTGACCAGTGCCGTATCTGTTATCAAACATATGCTTTGTGTATGCGTCATTTACCGCTATGATGGGGAAGTTTAGAACTCCCTTCTGTGCCATAGCCCTAAGCCTTATAACCCCTGTGGTGGTCTCTTCCATACCACCCAAAACCTTCTTTGAAAGCTCTGGATACTCTTTGTGCAAGGTGGATATAAGGTCTGCCCCATCGTCTATGACAATATCTGGACCCTTTTCTATAACAGCCCTTAGGTGTGAGTAATAGGTTTCTGTGTCTTCTCCTTTTATAGCAAAAACTGGAATTTGATAATACTTAACCAATGCTGCAGCTACATCATCTTGAGTGGAAAGTGGATTGGACGCAGTTAAGAAAACCTCTGCCCCGCCTTCTTTTAAGGTAAGCATGAGGTTTGCAGTTTCTGTGGTTACGTGCAAGCAAGCGGAGATTTTAAGCCCCCTTAGAGGCTTGTCTTTTGAAAACCTTTCCCTTATGCTTCTCAAAACGGGCATATCCCTTTCTGCCCACTCTATACGGTTTTTCCCTTCCTCCGCCAAGCTCAGGTCTTTTACGTGATACTCCATAGCCTCAATAGTTTAACATATTTTTATGAGACGAAAGGCTGTCCTTATACTTAACTTTGGTTCCCAATATGTGCAACTTATTGCCAGAAGGGTCAGAGAGCTGGGAATTTACAGTCAAATAGTGCCTTTCTATCTAAGCTTAGAAAAGATTATGGAAAATGAGCCTTACGCTTTGATACTCTCTGGTGGTCCCGCAAGTGTCTATACGCAAGGCGCACCCTTGCCAGACGAGAGGATCTACACCTTAGGTATTCCCATTCTTGGTATATGCTACGGACTTCAGGCTATAACTCATCAGCTTGGTGGAACCGTAGAAAGAGCCCAAAAACAAGAGTATGGAAGAGCAAGGCTTGAGGTTTTAAAAGAGGATCCGCTTTTTGAAGGTCTTCCTAAGAATTTTGACGTTTGGATGAGTCACGCAGATAAGGTTTCTAAGCTTCCTCGGGACTTTGAGATTCTCGCAAAGTCAGAAAATTCACCCTATGCGGTGATAAAACATAAGCTTAAACCCATATATGGAGTTCAGTTCCATCCAGAAGTCTCCCACACGCAGTATGGAAAGGAGATCTTGGCTAACTTTCTATTCAAGGTCGCAAAAGCGGAGAAAAATTGGAAGATGGAAAACTTTTTGGAAGAGAAGGTCAAAGAAGTAAGGGAACAGGTGGGAAATAAAAAGGTCATATGCGCTCTTTCTGGCGGTGTAGATTCTACTGTCGCTTTTGTGCTAACCTACAGGGCTGTAGGTAATAATCTTTTGGGTGTTTTTGTAGATCATGGGCTTTTGAGAAAGGGAGAAGCACAGGAGGTGGAAAAACACTTTAAGCAGATGGGCCTTCCCTTTAAAAGGGTAAATGCAAGCAAGTTGTTTTTGGAAAGGCTAAAGGGTGTGGAAGACCCAGAGGAAAAGAGAAGGATCGTAGGACACACCTTTGTGGAGGTATTTGAAAAGGAAGCTAAAGAATTTGGCGCTCAGGTTTTACTTCAAGGCACACTTTATCCGGATGTGGTAGAAAGTGCAGGTATAGAAGGGGCACAGGTTATAAAGACTCACCATAATGTGGGTGGATTGCCAGAAAGGATGGCATTAGAACTTCTTGAACCGCTAAGGGAACTTTTCAAAGACGAGGTCAGAGAATTAGGAAAGCTTTTGGGAGTGCCAAAGGAGATCCTTGAAAGGCATCCCTTCCCCGGCCCAGGACTTGCAATAAGAATACTGGGAGAAGTGAAAGAAGAGGACCTTGAGATCCTAAGAGAAGCGGACGCAATCTTTATAGAAGAGCTGAAAAAGGCAGGCTTATACAACAAAGTTTGGCAAGCCTTTGCGGTTTTACTTCCAGTAAAGAGCGTAGGAGTTATGGGAGATGTAAGGACTTACGAAAGGGTTGTTGGTTTGAGAGCGGTAGATAGCACAGATGGGATGACCGCGGACTGGTCCAAATTGCCCTATGACTTTTTAGACCGTGTAATGCGCAGGATAATCAACGAGGTTAAGGGAATAAACAGAGTAGTTTATGACATCTCTTCAAAACCACCAGCTACCATAGAATGGGAATAAGCTTAGAGTTCAGAAGAAAATTATTCCACATATTAGGTGGCTTGCTCTGGCTTGTTCCACTTTTCTACCTTCAAAAGGGCTTGCTTTTGATTTTTTCCCTTTTTATCCTTGCCTTAAACCTCGTCTTTGTCTTAAGACTTGCGGAAGACAAAATTAAACCTATTTACAAGCTTATTTATCTTTTTGAGAGGGAAAAAAACCTTGAAAGACCAACAATCCAAGGCCTTTGGTTTAACTTGGGAGTTTTCTTAAGCTTTTTGCTTTTTACAAAAGAGTGCGCTACAGTTGGTATAGTGCTGACTGCGGTAGGAGACGGCTTTGCGGGACTGATAGGTTATCACTTTGGAAGGATAAGGATAGGTGAGAAAAGCTTGGAAGGATTTTTTGCTTTCTTTGTCTCTTCAAGCCTTGCTCTTTGGCCCTTTGTTGGAGCTTTTGCTTTACTTATAGCTTTCGTGGGTGCAGTGGTGGAGATTTTACCAAAGAATATAGACGATAACTTTTTACTTCCCTTAGTAGGAAGCGCTTTGGCATGTATAATTTAAGAAAGGTTCCTTATAAAGAAACAACAGCGTGGAAAATGAGCTTAGTTAAAGTAAAATTCTGCGGTATTACAAGGGAAGAGGACCTAAGAAAAGCCGTGGAACTTGGCGTTGATTATGTGGGCTTTATCATGTATCCAAAGAGTCCCCGCTGGGTAGGTTGGGAAAAACTGAAGCATTTTTTAAGTCTTTCGGAGGGAGTTAAAAAAGTTGTAGTTTTTGTAAATCCATCTTACCAAGAAGTGGAACAAGCCTTAAGCATGGGTGCGGATTTTGTTCAACTTCACGGAGAGGAAAGTTTTGAATTTGCTAAGGCTATAGGCTTAGATAAGGTTATAAAAGCCCTTAGAGTTAAGGACAGCATTTTTGTAGATGACGTTTGGAAAAAAGCGCATGCCATACTTTTGGATACTTACTCAGAAAAGGCTTACGGTGGCACCGGAGAGAGCTTTGATTGGAAAATAGCCAAGTCTGTGGTGGATGCTGGCTTTAGAGTTTTTTTGTCTGGTGGGCTAAACCCGGAGAACGTATCCTATGCCATAAGGCTTGTGAAACCTTATGCGGTGGATGTGTCCTCTGGAATAGAGTCCTCTCCAGGCATAAAAGATCAAAGAAAGATGGAGGCATTTATCCATGCAGTTAAAAACGCACTTAAAGATTGATCAAAATCTAAGCGGTAAGCCGGTGGAACTAAAAGAAGGTTATGCAGTGGTAGTCCTTGAAACAAAGGAAAATATGGTAGCAGATGAGAAAGGACTCATACATGGTGGTTTCATCTTTAGCCTTGCAGATTACTGCGCTATGCTGGCTGTAAATGAGCCTACAGTTGTGTTAGCATCCGCAAAGGTGGATTTCAGAAAACCTGTAGTTTTAGGAGATGTGCTCAAGGCTGAAGGAAGGGTTGTAAAATCAGAAGGAAAAAAGAGGTGGGTTGAAGTAAAAGTCTTCAGAAACCTGGACTTAGTCTTTGAAGGAGAATTCCTATGCGTTATTCCAGAAAAACACGTGCTGAGCTTGAACCAATAAAGAGTTTTTAAGAGCTTTTTACTGGAGCGCACGCTTACATGCATTCCTTCATCTTTATCTTTTAAGCAGTTGGTCTCCGAGCAGATTAAAGGCGAACACCACCATAAACAGGGCAACACCCGGAGTTAATATCCAAGGATAGGCACTTATCAATGGAATGTTTCTGGCTTCCGATAGCATATTCCCCCAACTTGGCACCGGCTCCTGAACACCTAAGCCCAAAAGGCTCAAAGCAGATTCCCCAAGTATAAACCCTGGAAAGGAGAGGGTGGCGGAGACGATAAGATAGTAGTATGTGTTGGGGAGGATGTGTTTAAAAAGTATGCGAAAGGTTCCTGCCCCATAAGTCTTTGCCGCATATACAAAGTCTTTTTCTCTGAGTGAAAGCACCATACCCCTTATAACCCTTGCCAGTCCTGCCCACCCCACAAAGGAAAGAATAAACACTATAGCCAAGAAAAGCTCAAAACTGCCCATGTTTAAAGGAAACACAGACCTAAGGGAAAGCATCAGATAAAAGGTGGGGATGGACAGAAGAACCTCCACAAGTCTCATGATAGTAGTATCCACTTTTCCACCCAAAAAGCCAGACACACCGCCTATAACAGAGCCAAGGATAAAGGTAGTCAAAACACCCACAAAACCTATGAGCATAGAAACGCGCGCACCATACACCAATCTTGAAAACACATCCCTTCCCAGCTTGTCCGTGCCAAAAATGTAAAGCCTGCAAGGTTCCTCCACAGAAAACAGCTTAAAACCGTAAGGAGTCTTATCAAAAATTCTGACCTTGCAGGTTAACTCGGTTTTCTCGTATATTTTAAAGAGTGGGTCTTTTAGCTCATACTTGTGGACAAAGGGGAAAGTAATTCTTCCGTCTTTGAAAAAGTGAATACGCGTAGGAGGATGATAAGGTGCCTGTCTATTCTGAAGATCGTAAGGATAGGGAGCGACAAAGTCTGCAAAGAGGGCTAAAAAAACAAAGATAGCAATTACAGTATATGCGAACTTTAAGCTCACAGCTTATATTTTAAACTCAATGCTAAAGTTTTTAAGAGAGCCAATCCTGCTGGCATTTTTGATCGTATCTTACAACTTCGCACTTATTCAAATATCGGACATGTTCAACCTTAAGCTATATCCTGTGTCCCTTTCAGAAAAGTTACACCTGTTGTTTTTCCTATCCGCTCTCTACACTGCGTGGCTCTTTGGTGAAAGACTAAGAACTGTAGCATGGATAGGAGCCATATTTGTCTTAAACGTTTTTATTCAGGCAATCTTAGACAAAGATCCAAACTTAATAATTCAAAAGATGCCCGCCTTTTTAATAACGCTGATTGTTATAAAACTCTTTGAATCTCCAGCAGAAAAACGCCTTAGGCTACTTCAGGAAAGCAGGCAAAAACTGGAAGAGGAACTTACAAAAAACCAGCATGAGCTTATGGAAGCTTTAAGGACTAAGCGATTGTACGAGGAAATCCTAACAAAGCTCAGTAAAGAGAAGGAAGATTTAGAAAGGAAGATAGAAAAGTTAGCAGAGCAAGAAAAGGAAAGGCAACAGCTTTTGAAGGAAAAAGAAGAGATAGTTAAAAAACTAAACTCATATGCGCAAACTTTAAAAGTTTTTGAGGAAAAAGTAGAACGGCTTACTCAGGCAAACAGAAAACTTTTTGAGCTTATAGAGATTCAGGAAAAAAAGCCTGCCATACCAGAAAACAAAGAGTTATCAAAGCTAAGAAGCGAAAGGAAAAAGCTCATAAAAGAGATCCTTGACATGGAGCAGGCGTTGGACGATCTCCTAAGGGAGAATGCTAAGCTAAAGGAAGAAAAAGATCGTGCGAAAGAAGAATTAGAGAATGCTCTAAGAAAGCTTCAGCTCCTTGAATTAGAGCTGGAGCAATACAAAAAGTCCCAAAATAGCAAAACAGAGATATACAAAGAGATTTTTGGTGTGGTTCTTGATAACATAACCTGGGAAGAGAAAGCCCTTGAGGAGTTTATTCGCTTAGATGCGGATAGGAAAAAAGAATTTTTAAAGGAACTTCTGCTGTTAAACATGAAAGACTTGGGCGAATCCTTTGAAAACATCAAGGATGCTAAGAATGTATTTAAGTTAAAGCCAAGGGGAGGTAGAATATACTTTACCTACGGAAAAGAAAAGCGCTGGCATATAATTGGTTTGCTTGATGCGGAGGATGACAAACACAAAAGTAGATTTGTAGAGGTGTTAAAAGAATGGAAAGGATAGCCATAACAGGAGCTACGGGTTTTTTGGGAAGGTATATAGTCAAAGAGTTATTAAGCAAAGGATTTAAAGTTTATGCTTTGGTAAGAAACGCAGGAAAGTTAAAAAGTTTCTTTTCCGATAAAGTGGTTGGTGTGGAGGTAGATTTTTATAAAAAGGACAGCATAAAAAAGGCCCTTGAGGAGATAAAGCCCAACGTACTCATACACCTTATAGGTATTCTCGCAGAGGACAGGCGCAAAAACGTAACTTTTTACAACACACATTACTTGATTTCAAAAAACTTATACGAAGTTTGTAAAGATCAGGGAATAAACAGAGTTATTCATATGAGTGCCCTTGGGACGCACAAAGACGCACCTTCTGAGTATCACAAAACCAAGTATATGGCTGAAGAGTTTTTAAGGTCTTCTGGACTTAAATACACCATCTTCAGACCTTCCATAATTTTAGGTCCAGAACAAAGGCTTTTTTTTGATATGTGGAAGATCACCAAGTTTTTACCGGTGGTTGCCCTTCCAGGTGGTGGCAGTTACCTTTTTCAACCTGTGGATGTAAGGGATGTAGCCTGCGCCTTTGTGAATAGTTTGGAAAAAGAAGAGTCTGTGGGTAAGGTGTATGAACTCTGTGGAAAAGAAAGAGTTAGCTTTAAAGCGCTTTTGGAGGACATATTCTCTTACTGGAACAGGAAAGTTTTACTAATTCCTATGCCAAAGGTAGTTATGTATTTTGCTGGGAAGGTAGTAGAAAATCTTTTGAGCCCACCGCCCTTTAGTTCAGACCAAATGCTTATGATGTGGAGAGACAATGTATGTGGATTAGACAAAGATGTGGAAACAGAAGGAGTAAAAAAAATCTGTGGTAGAGAACCTATACCATACAGAGAAAGCCTAAGCTGGAGTTTAGAAAATTTTAGGTATAATTTATAGACCATCTGACAGTAGGAGGTGATCGCTATGAAAACCTTGGCTTATGGCTTTCCCAAGTTGGGGGAAAGAAGGGAATTTAAGTCTTTGCTTGAGAACTTTTGGAAAAATAAGATAGATGAATCGGAGTTTGTTGAAGGCATGAACGCTCTGCGTGATTGGATGGTCTCAAACTACAAGGAACACGTAGATGTTATACCTTCCAACGAGCTATCTTACTATGATTTTGTGCTTGACACTGCAGTAATGATAGGAGCTATACCTTCCCGCTTTGGTGAGTATGAAGGACTCAAAACCTACTTTGAAATGGCAAGGGGCAAACAGGCGCTGGAAATGACTAAATACTTTAACACAAACTATCACTACCTTGTGCCAGAGCTTGAGGGAACAAACTTTAAACTCCTAAAAAATTATCCCCTTGAAGAATACAGGTATTTCAAAGAAAAGGGTATAGAAACAGTCCCAAAAATCCTTTCTCCCTTCACATTCCTAAAGCTTTCAAAGGCTATAAGAAAGGTGGAAGGTCAAGGGCTTCCATTCTTTGAGCTTTCCAAATTGGAAAACCAACAGGACTTTGAAGCTTATTTCAACGCAGTCTTTGGCGTTTATGAAGAAGTTCTGAAAAAACTCAAAGAAGAGGGAGTAAAGGAAATTCTTGTGGAAGACCCTGCTTTGTGTTTGGAGCTGGAGGACTACGAGTGGGACATAGTGGAAGAGATGTATTCTTGCATGTCTAAGTATGTGGATATTAATGTTCTCACATACTACGATAGTGTGTCTAACTACCAAAGATACATAAGCCTTCCTGTAAAAGCCCTTGGCTTTGATCTTGTTTCCAACAAAGAAAACTTAGAGAACATAAGGAAGTTTGGATTTCCTAAGGAAAAGGAGCTAATAGCTGGTGTGATAAACGGGAGGCAGGTTTGGAGAGCTTGCTTAGACGAAAAAATAAGGCTTGTGGAAGAGCTAAGTAGATACGCAAAGGATGTGATAATTGCTAACTCCTGCCCGCTATTTCATCTTCCGGTTAGTGTGGAGTTTGAAAACGAGATGGAGCAGGAGCTAAAAGAAAGGCTTGCTTTTGCAAAGGAAAAACTTTTTGAGCTAAAGGTTATAAAGCTTGCGGTAGAAGGAGATCAGCAGGCAAAGATGGAGGTAGAAAGAGTTAAGAATATCCTCTCTTCCAAGTTTGGAGAGGTGCAGGAGGTAAAAGAAAGGGTCAAAAAGCTAAGGGAGGAGGACTTTACAAGAAGTGTGCCCTATTCAGAAAGGATAAAGTTACAGCAAGAAATATTAAAGCTTCCTCTTTTACCTACGACTACCATTGGCTCTTTCCCACAAACGGAAGAGGTAAGAAAGAAAAGGACTGAGTATCGTAGCGGAAAGATAAGCTCTGCTGAATATGAGGAGTTCATCAAAAGGCAAATAGAACATGTGATAAAGGTTCAAGAGGAGATAGGTTTGGATGTGCTGGTTCATGGAGAGTTTGAAAGGACCGATATGGTGGAGTTTTTTGCAGAAAAGCTTGGAGGGGTTGCGACAACCAAGCACGGATGGGTTTTGTCTTACGGCTCAAGAGTCTATAGACCACCTATAATATACGGTGACGTTTACAGACCAGAACCCATGACCTTAAAGGAAATTACCTACGCCCAGTCTTTGACCCAAAAACCCGTAAAGGGCATGCTCACAGGACCGGTTACCATACTCAACTGGAGCTACTACAGAGAGGACATACCAAAGGAAGAGATAGCCTATCAGATAGCCTTAGCCCTATTGGATGAAGTAAGAGACTTAGAGAACGCAGGCATAAAAATAATTCAGATAGATGAACCTGCCTTTAGGGAAGGAGCGCCCCTTAAGAGAAGGGATTGGGACGACTACTTTAGATGGGCAGTAAGAGCCTTTAGGCTATGTTCCAACGCAAAGCCTCAGACACAGATACACACCCACATGTGCTATTCAGAGTTCAACGAAGTTATACACTACATACACCAAATGGATTTTGACGTTATATCCATAGAAGCATCGCGCAGTAAAGGAGAGATAATATCCGCCTTTGAAAACTTTAAGGATTGGGACAGACAGATAGGTATAGGAGTTTATGATATTCACTCTCCAGCTATTCCAGACAAGCAGAGTATAAGATTGGTTTTGGAAAGGGCTATGAAGGTATTACCCGTAGAGCTTTTATGGGTCAATCCGGACTGCGGACTAAAGACCAGAAGATGGGAAGAGGTAGTGCCTTCTCTCAAAAACATGGTGGAAGTCGCAGAAGAGCTGAGGAAGGAGCTGGTAAGCGTTCAGTAAAGATAAACAATTTCGTTCATCTGAAAGATCTTGCCTACCACTGCTGGGGATATTCTCTCTTCCAAGCTGTTTAATAGGTCGTCTTCTGATTTTTTTAGCTGGTAATTGGTAGTTATCAGCGTGCTAAGCTGATGGTTGTATCTGTATGTGATGATGAGGGAGATGGTCTCTATGCTCCAATCGGAGAGCCTTTCACTGCCTAAGTCATCCAACACAAGGACTGGCACGTTCATTAGGTACTTCAAAAGTTTGCTATACTTGTCTTCTTCGTGGCTCATGTAAAATCTGAGCTGAAATAGCATTTCCTTTGTATCAAAGAAAAGGCCCCTTACTCCTTTATTCCTGTATAGCGCCTTTAAAACTCCTACCATCAGGTGAGTTTTTCCCATCTGAGTGGGACCTACTAAGGTAATACCCTTTCCCTCCTCTTGGTTAAAGTTATAAACGAACATTTTGCACATTTCGTATGCTCTCTGCTGAGGAGCAGAAATAGGTTGGTAATTGTCAAGCTCTGCACTCCAAAACCTCTTTGGAATGTTTAGCTTGCTTTGAAAGTCTTCTTGCCGAAATCTACAAGCGCATATTTCCACTACCTTTCCTTTATCCACAAAGCCGGTGCCTTTGCAAACTGGACAGTTTTTGTCCGCCACAGTAGAATAATAATTTATTCTGGAGGGGTTATGCTTTTACTGATTTTAACTGTAATTTTCTTAAGTTCTTGCACGCCTACAGTAAGACAAAGCCTTATGCCAAAAAAGAACAATGTAGAAGTGGTGAAACAAGGTATTTTTGGTTTTTCTGAAGAAGAAGAAAGATTTATAGAGCAAGAAGCCAGAACCTTTAACATAAACATTCCAGACAGGCAGGAGATAATACGATTTGTGAATTATTTCTTAACCAACAAACAAGAGTTTGAAAGGATGATGCAGAGGGCCAATTATTACATACCAATCATAAAACCCATCATTAAAAAATACGGCCTCCCGGAAGAGCTTGCGCTTTTACCCGCAATAGAAAGTGGCTTTAATCCCTTTGCGGTTTCACGTGCAGGTGCAGCCGGTCTGTGGCAGTTTATCCCTTCCACTGGAAGAAGGTATGGCCTTAGGATAGATCAAGATGTGGATGAAAGGTTTGATATTATCAAATCCACAGAAGCCGCTGCACTTTACTTGAAGGACCTGTATGAGATGTTTAAAAGTTGGGAGCTGGCCCTTGCAGCGTATAACTGTGGGGAAAATTGCATAAAAAGAAGAACGGGAGGAGCGGACTTTTGGCTAACCCAAAACTTACTACCAATAGAAACCAGAAACTATGTGCCCGCCTTCTTTGCGGTTCTGCTTTTGGCAAGGTATCCGGAGAAGTATGGACTGAATGTTAGCATACATGGCTTAAACCTTGCGGTAAATAAAGTAGAGGAAGATACAACTGTTGAAGAAGTTATAAGAAATATTAATTTAAAGGAAAGCATCTTTAGGGACTTAAACCCTCACATAAGGGGTGAGCGCATACCCTCCGGAGTTAATATCTATGTTCCAAAGGATCACGCTCTCTTTTCTGAAAATGTTATTAGACTGGAAAATGGCGCTAAATTAATTTTTAGGTGATGGATTGGCTTGAGGAAGAGTTAAGAAGGATAAGAAATCTAAATTTATTTCGGAAGCGAAAGCTTAGGGAGGGTTTAAGGGATTTTTGTTCCAACGATTACCTTGCCCTAAGGGACCATCCAGAGGTAAAGGAAGAGACAATAAAGGTTGTCAAAGATTACGGATTGGGAAGCGGAGCATCTGCCTTAGTGTCCGGATACACCATACATCACAAAAGTCTGGAGGAAAAATTAGCCAGCTTTAAAGAGGTGCCTTCGTGTCTTCTGTTTGGTTCTGGATACCTGGCAAACATAGGAACAATACCAGCTTTAGCCTCCGAAGGAGACCTGATACTCAGCGATCAGTTAAACCACGCATCCATAATAGATGCCTGTAGGCTGTCAAAGGCTAAGATTTTCGTCTTCCCTCACTTAGACTACCACCATGCTTGGGAGCTTTTAAAAGAAAACAGGAAGTATTATAGAAGGTGTTTAATTGTTTCAGACAGCGTTTTTAGTATGGATGGTGATGTAGCCCATCTTCCCACATTGTTGAAGCTTGCTCAAGAATACGATTGTTTGCTCTTTTTGGATGAAGCGCATGCTACTGGCATTCTCGGACAAAGGGGAAAGGGAATATTTGAAGAGTTTAACCTAAGATGGCAAGAAAACGTGATTTTGATGGGGACACTGTCTAAGGCTATTGGGTCTTACGGTGCCTTTGTGTGCGGTTCAAAGAGATTGATAGATTACTTGGTAAACAAAGCAAGAAGCTTTATCTTTTCCACATCGCTACCGCCTGCGGTTTGTGCTGGCGCTAAAAAGGCCTTAGAGATCATAGAACGTGAGCCTTGGAGAGTCAAAAAGATAAAGGACGTTGCGGAAAATATCTACAAAGAACTATCAAAAATAGGACTTTTTGTAAAGTTTTATCATACACCCATTTTGCCTATTATGTTATATTCAGAGGAGAAAGCCCTTAGGCTATCCGAAGCGCTTTTTGAAAGGGGGATATTTTTGCAAGCCATTAGATATCCCACAGTGCCAAAGGGAGAGGCAAGGCTCAGACTTACCGCAAGCGTCAGATACACAGAAGAAGATTTAGAGTATTTATACACCGCTTTAAAGGAAAGTTTTAATATAATTAAAGAGCGTGAGGAAGGATCTAAGCAATCTACTTTTTGAAAGTAAATACTCTTCTGCGGATGAGCTAAAAGAATATCTTTACAACTATGTTTTGGATCTCATCTTCATTGAATTGGAGTCCCTTCCGAAAGAGGAGTGGGATAAAGTTTTAAAAACTTGGGAAAAGATTTTGATTTTTTCCTACAGTATGCTAAGAAAACCCATTCAGGAAAGGGAAAAGCTCTACGAAAAGTTTGGATTTGATGCGGTTATGAAAACTATCGTGGAAAATCTAATAGAAGCTTTTAAAAACGCTTTTTACTTTGGACTGCTAACCCCAAAGGACCACCCTAAGAAGCTTTTAATCATAGCGTTGGAGTATGCAGATAAGGTAAAGGATAGTAGAAAGGAATTATTGGATTATATAAAAAGTGTGATCCTATAAAATAAGATTTAATGTTCAGAGAAAAGATAAGAAATTTTCATTTTGTGGGAATAGGCGGTATAGGTATGAGTGGAATTGCCCAAGTGCTTTTGCAGATGGGCTATAAAGTATCTGGTTCGGACCTAAAGGAAAATAAAAATACCCAACTTTTAAAAAGTATGGGCGCAAAAATATACATAGGGCACAGAGAAGAAAACGTAGGAGATGGACAGGTGGTGGTATATTCCTCTGCAATCCCTGAGGACAATCCTGAAATACAGGAGGCAAAAAGAAGAGGCATTCCGGTTATCTCCCGTGGGGAGATGCTTGCTGAACTTTTTCGCTTAAAAGAAGGTATAGCGGTGTGTGGTTCACACGGTAAAACAACAACCACTTCCATGATAGCTTACGTAATACACGAGGGAGGATACGATCCTACCGTAATAGTGGGTGGTATCCTAAGGAGCCTTGGAAGCAATGCCAAGCTCGGAAAGGATAACTTGATTGTTTCAGAAGCGGATGAAAGCGACGGATCTTTCTTAAAGCTCAGACCTACTGTATCAGTAATTACCAACATAGATAAGGAACATCTGGGCTATTACAAAGATGTTGAGGAGATAAAGCAAGCTTTTTTGGAGTTTGCAAACAGTGTGCCTTTTTATGGCTTTTGTGTTATGAACGCGGATGATCCAAACAGCATGGAGTTAATCCCAAAAGTCTCTAAAAGGATAATAACTTACAGCATACATCAGCAATCGCAAGTAAGAGCTAAGAATCTAAGCCAAAAATTTGGCTATTACACTTTTGAGGTTTTTTGGAAAGACAAACCCTTAGGAAAGGTAAGCCTCGGTGTGCCCGGAAAACACAATGTCTATAATGCTCTTGCGTGTATATCTGTATGCTTAGAGATGGACATACCGCTAAAGGTTATGTTTGATGCTCTGGCAAACTTTAAGAACGCAGAAAGAAGGTTGGAGTTTAAAGGAGAGTTTAACGGATGTCCAATTTACGATGATTATGGCCACCATCCGACAGAAATAAAGGTGGTTTTAGACAGTATCAGAGAGCTTTACCCTGAGAAGAAAACACTTCTGATCTTCCAACCTCACAGATACTCAAGAACATACTACCTTTTTGAAGAGTTTGTAGAAGTTCTAAAGCTGGCAGACCTCTGTATAATCACCGATATATACCCAGCGGGAGAAGAGAACATTTACAACGTATCTTCAAAGATGTTGGCAGAAAGGGCAAAGTGCCTATATTTTCCAAACAAAGAGGATATTTTTTCTTGGTTGGAAAACCACGCCAAGGATTGTGTCATACTTTTTATGGGCGCGGGTAGCATAGGAAAGTGGTCCGAGGAATTTCTAAATGAAAGGGCTATCAGGTAGAAAGTGGATTTTGCTAAGTGAGATAATAAAGCCCGAGAAAGATAAAGTTCTTAGTCTTGGACCTGTAGTGGCACAAATTTTGGCAAACAGAGGTTCAGATGAATCTGTTTTAGACCTAAAGCTAAAAAACTTATCTCCACCATATCGCATACCGAACTTAAATCAAGCTGTGGAGAGAATAAAGGAGTCCATTTTAAAAAAAGAGAGAATTATTCTGTTTGGGGATTACGATGTGGATGGTATAACGGGGACCGCATTGCTTTACAAGTTTTTGAAAACTGCAGGAGCAACCGCAATTCCCGTTCTCCCCAGCAGACAATCGGGCTATGGTCTAAACAAAAAGCTGGTAGATAAGTTTTCAAAGTATGCGGACTTGCTTATAACCATAGACAACGGAACTACCGCAGTGGAAGAGCTAAAAGTGTTTAAAAAAGATTCTATTGTCATAGACCATCACAATATAGGAGAAGAAATTCCGCCTACTATCTTGGTCAATCCTAAGCTAACTGAAGACTTACCAACAGAATTTAAAGAGCTTTCTTCGGTGAGCTTGGTTTTTTACCTCATAGCGGTTCTGTCCAAAGAGTTAAACCTAAGCTACGACCCAAGGTTGGATTTGTATTTGCCCGCCATAGGGACGCTGGCGGACTTTATGCCCCTGAACATGTTAAACAGGATAATAGTCTCCTACGGCATAAGATGTCTTGAATATATTCAAAAGGGACTTATAGTCTCCCATGGTATAAAGGCTCTGATAGAATCCGCAGGAATAAATGGGAGTATAACTTCAAGGGACATATCCTTCTCCATTGTGCCAAGATTAAACGCCCCTGGAAGGGTATCAAGGCCCTCCATAGCCTTAAAGCTGTTTTTAGCAGAAGACAAAGAAAGAGCAGAAGCCTTTGCCAAAAAGATAGAAGAGATAAATCGGAGGAGAAAATTTATAGCTCAAAAAGCTTACGATATTGCCTTAGAACAAGCTTTATTGCAAGAGGATAGAAAGTTTATTGTGGTTGTTCTGGACAGTTGGGCTGGGGGCGTGGCAGGCATTGTAGCTGGGATGCTCTCTTCCATCTTTCAAAAACCCACCGCAGTGTTTGCGTTAGGAAACTATGGAGTTGGCTCTGTAAGAAGTGCAAACGGAATAAACATATACCAAGCGTTAAGCAAACTTTCCCATCTGTTTCTCCGTTGGGGAGGGCACGCCTACGCAGTGGGAATAAGCATGGAAAAAGAAAAGATACCTATCTTTAAGGAACTGGTAGAAGAGGTTATTACCGACGTTCGTGTGCTTCCTACCCTTGAAATAGACATGCCCTTACAACCAGAAGAAATAACACCCAAACTTGTGGAAGACCTTCGCAGACTTGAACCTTTTGGAGAGGGTTTTCCTGCACCAACCTTTTTGTGTGATGCTAAACTCTTGCCCACTTATTACGATGAAAATAGGCTTGTGTTAAGGTCAGACAACCACTACACCTTTTTGTGTTGGGATATGAATCTGAGCAGAAAGATCATAAAAAGGAATCTCATTGAAGGGAAAGTAGTCTATCAGATAGATTTAAGGAACCCAAGGAGGTTGATACTGTTGGATGTGGAAGAGTATGAGTAGGATAACTATCTTAGGTGGTGGGCGGTGGGGAACAGCTCTTGGACTGCATCTTTCAAAAAAGGGTTTTGAGCTAATGTTCTTTGACAGAAATCCAACTGTGGTTGAAAGTTTAAAAAAAGGTAAGGACCCATACTGGGGATTGGAGTTTGCTAAAAAGCCAAAAGCGACCAGCTTATTAAACGAAGCGGTAGAATACTCCGACCTTATAGTGCTGGCTCTTCCTGTGCAGGTAATAAGGGATGTGCTTGAGAAGTCAAACCTTAGTGGTAAAGTTATGGTGTCCGCTTCTAAGGGATTGGAGGTGGGAAGCTCCAAAAGGGTTTCTCAAATAGTAGAGGATCTTTGTAAAGACTGTAAGACCTTTGTTCTGTCTGGCCCATCCTTTGCGGAAGAGGTAGCAAAGGGGCTTCCCTGTGCGGTAGTGCTTGCGGGAAAAGATTTGGAAACTTTAAAAGAATTAAAAGACGTATTCCATTCTGAAACTTTCAGAGTTTATCTTTCTGAAGATATAGTTGGTGTTGAGTTGGGTGGTGCTCTAAAGAACGTGATAGCTATTGCGTGTGGTATATCGGACGGTCTCGGTTTTGGAGACAATGCTAGGGCTTCTTTGATAACCCGTGGTTTGGCGGAGATAGTTAGAATAGGATCTTCTTTTGGGGGTAAAAAGGAAACCTTTTACGGGCTTTCTGGCTTGGGAGACTTAGTTCTAACTTCTACTTCTTCTAAATCCAGAAACAGAACCTTTGGCTTTTTGCTGGGGCAAGGATTGAATGTAGAAGAGGCAGAAGCTCGCATAGGGCAGGTTGTGGAAGGCAAAGAAACAGTTAAGGCGGTAAAAAAACTAACGGAAGAACTAAACATATACGCTCCTATATCTTGGGCTGTTTATCAAGTCGTGGTTGAAAGAATTCCACCTGGACAGGTTGCCCGCCATCTTCTTCTGAGACCTCCTCAAAGCGAGTTTGAGCATTTATAATTTCCCCTGGGTAAAAGTATTCCTTACAAGCTTCACACAAAAAGATTCCACCTCCACAGCATTCTACAATCTCCAGCAGTCTTCCACACTTAGGACACGTCTCCATTGAGGTTATAATTTACATCATGGACGTTCTTATGGGAATAGGAAAAGCGGGTTTGAAGAAAGGTGGAGAGCCAGATATACTCGTTATCCTCCTTCCTCAGTCCTGTAACGCTTCCTTCTTATTTACGAGCAACCATTTTAAGTCCGCCAGCGTTTTGTATTCAGAAAAAGTACTTGCAGAAACAGATAGAATAAGAGCTATGGTTATAAACAGCGGAAATGCAAACTGTGGAGTAGGTCAGGAAGGTATTGTACATGCGGAGATGATGGCAAGGGAAGTTGCAAAGTATCTGGACATTGACCACAGAGAAGTTTTGGTATTCTCTACGGGAGTTATAGGAAAACCCCTTCCCATTGAAAACGTATTAAAAGGCATAGCATCTGCGTGTGAGATACTTGAACCTTTGGACCTAAAAAGGGCAAGTCAGGTTATTTCTACAACGGACAGATTTCCCAAGTATGACTTTGTAAAAAAAGGTCGCTTAGAGGTTTTTGGCTTTGCAAAGGGTGCAGGGATGATACACCCTAACATGGCTACTATGCTGAGCTTTGTTTTTACCAACGCGGACATTGACAGTTTAACACTTAAGGAACTTCACAGAGAAATAAACGAAAGGACTTTCAACTCTATAACCGTAGATGCTTGCACCAGCACCAACGACAGCTTTGGCTTAATAAGCCTTGGAGTTTTAAAAGAAGATATGCAAAACATAAGACAAGCTGTGGAAGAAGTTTCATTAAACTTGGCAAAAAAGATAGTGGAGGACGGAGAGGGTGCAACGAAAATAATAAAGGTCATTGTAAAAAATGCATCCTTAAGCATAAAGGCTAAGGTTATAGCTGAGAAGGTGGCAACTTCCAATCTCGTGAAGACCGCTATTTTTGGAAGGGATCCAAATTGGGGAAGGATCGTAGCAGCCGCAGGCTCTACTGCTTTCCCTATAGACCAGTTTAAAATGAAGGTTTATATAGGCAATCATTTGGTGTATGATGGAAAGGCTCATCCAAAGGCAACGGAAGGAGCAAAAAAGTATTTAGAGGAAAACAAGGAGATAGAAATAATTATAGACTTAAGAGAGGGAAAAGAAAACTGGATTTACTATTCCTCAGACCTTACCTATGATTACATAAGAATAAATTCAGAATACACTACTTAAGTTTTTATCAGCTCACCCATCTTGAATATAGGCATGTAAAGTGCGATCAGTATAAGACCTACCACACCACCTATGAAAACTATAAGCATGGGTTCTATAAGCTTGATCATGCCATCTACAGTTTTGTCAAACTCATCTTCGTAAAACCTAGCTATAGTTTCTAGCATATCGTCAAGTCTGCCAGTATCTTCACCAACCTTTATCATAGCTATTACAAGCTTTGGGAAAAGGCCAGTCTTTTCCAAGGCTCTGTACATAGGTTCTCCTTCTATAACTCCCTTTTTTGCCTGTTCTACCCCTTCTTTTATGATTAAGTTGCCCGTTGTCTGTCCTGCTATTTCAAAGGCCCTTTCCAAAGCTACACCAGCGGAAAAAAGAGTAGCCATAGTTCTGGCAAACTTAGCCATCGTGCTTTTTACAACCAAATCATTCATCTTTGGTATCCTTAAGGAAAGCTTGTGCACACTCTTCCGAAAAATGTAGTTATTGCGGTATAGATAACCAAACATAAGCGAGAAAGCAACTATAGAAATTATTACCATCGGAAGACTATTTCTCAAAGTGTTTGATGCTGCAATCAGCATTTGGGTTGGTAGAGGCAGTTCTCCCCCTAAGCTGGAGTAAATCTCAGCAAAGGTAGGAACTAAGAAGTATAATATACCCGAAACTATAGCGGTAGCTACCACAACTACAAAGATGGGATAAAAAGAGGCGCTCTTTATCTTGCTTTTGATCATAGCGATCTTTTCGTAATAATCCGCAGCTTTCATTAGTGAAACATCTAAATTTCCAGTTTCTTCACCCACTTTTACAAGGTTTATAACAAACTCTGGGAAAACATTGGGATGTTTTTGCATAGCAGCTGAAACCGCCATCCCTTCGCTTACCTTTACTGCTACGTCTTTTGCCGCATCCGAAAGCTTTTTATTGGGCGTTTGATCCGCTATTATGTTTAAAGCCTCTACTAGGTTAACCCCAGCATTAATCATAGTTCCCAACTGTCTGCAGAATATGGATATGTCCCTGTCACTTACGCCACCAAAGGATAGCCTTATACGTGTGCCTTCCTTTTCTTTAACTTTTTTTTCTTCCTTATCAAGCTTTTCTATGCTGATAGGGGAATAACCGCCCTTAGAGAGCTCCCCCAAAAGCGCATCCTCATTAGGATAATTCCCCTCCCGTTCTATTATATTCCCCGCTTCGTCTATAACTTTATACCTAAATCTGGGCATGTTTATCCTCTTAAGCCAACCATACGCTCAAGCTCTTTGATGTCTGGAGAATATCTGTATGCATCCTCCAGAGTTATTAGCCCTTTTTTGTAAAGAGAAACAAGGGATTGGTTCATGGTTTGCATGCCTGTTTCTGCTTGCCCACTCTGCATTAAAGAATAAACTTGTTGGAGCTTGTTTTCTCTTATTAGGTTTCTTATGGCTGTGTTTGGGATAAGCAGTTCATACGCCAAAACACGACCTCCACCAATCTTAGGTATTAGCCTTTGAGAGATAACACCTTGCAACACAAAAGATAACTGGATTCTAATTTGTTCCTGTTGGCTTGGTGGAAACACATCTATTATACGAGTGATCGTGGAAATGGCAGTGTTTGTATGCAGGGTTCCAAAAACCAAGTGTCCTGTTTCCGCAGCCCTTAAGGCTATTTCTATAGTTTCCAAGTCTCTCATCTCTCCTACAAGGATAACATCTGGGTCTTCCCTTAACGCTGCTCTTAAAGCGTCCGCAAAACTACTTACGTCTTCACCTATCTCCCTTTGATTGACTATGCTCTTTTTGTGGTGAAATACATATTCTATAGGATCCTCTATGGTTATTATGTGATAAGGAAAGTTTTCGTTTATGTAATTAATAAGCGCAGCTAATGTGGTGGTTTTACCTGAACCTGTAGGACCAGTTACCAATACAAGTCCCATACTTTTATGGCAGAGCTCCAAAACCTTCTTAGACAGTCCCAGATCTTCTACGTTCATTATCTTGCTTGGAAGTCTTCTAAGAACTCCCGCTACCGAACCTCTTTGAAAGAAAACATTTGCTCTAAACCTTCCTACATCCCTTACTCCAAAGGAAAAATCTACCTGCCCTTTTTCTTCCAACTGTTTTCTGTGTTTTTCCGACATAACTGAATACACAAGTCGTTGAGTCATATCAGGAGTTAACACGGGATACTCGCTTAAAGGAGTTATTTTACCATCCACTCTGACCGCAGGCTTATGTCCAGCAGTTATATGTATGTCAGATGCGTTTAAAAGCATAGCTTTGTACAGTATTTCTACTAATCTCAGCTCCTGAGTTTGAACTTTTTCTGCTGGTATCATAATTTACCCCTTCATTATGATTTTATACCAGTATTCCAGATTTTGTGTTTCTCAAAATTTAGCTTCGAGTCTTGCATCTTGGTGTTTGGTTGATATATTACTTGCTTTATTAATATATAGGGGCATATAATTAGGAGCGGAGGTTTTTATGGAGTTTGATTTTTCACAGTTGAGCGAGCAATTAAGGAGGGCTATAAAAGAATTAGGTTTTGAAAAGCCCACCCCTATTCAAAAAGAAGCTATACCCTTAGCACTCAAGGGTTATGATATCCTGGGACAAGCGGCTACGGGAACGGGCAAAACTGCAGCCTTTGGAATATCCCTAATAGAAAGGATTAGAAAAGAAGATGGTTTAAAGGCTCTTATACTCACACCTACAAGAGAGCTGGCAGTTCAAGTAAAGGAACAAATTCAGCACCTCGCCAAATATAAGGGGCTGAAGGTTTCTGTGTTCTACGGTGGAACTCCTGTAGCGAAAACGTTGAGTTTTTAGAAAAGTATAATCTCAACATAGTGGTAGGAACGCCCGGGAGGATTAAGGATCTGATCAGCAGATCCGCTTTAGATCTTAGCAAGGTTTCATACTTTGTGCTTGATGAAGCGGATCTCATGCTTGATATGGGGTTTATTGAAGATGTAGAATACATACTAAATTGCATGCCTTTGCAAAGGCAGAGTTTTATGTTTTCTGCAACCATTCCAAAACAGGTAGAAGAACTTGCCAAAAAGCACCTTAGGGAGAACTATAAGTTTGTAAGAGTCATAAATGCAGAACTTAAACCCAAAATAGAAAAGAGGTTGATAAAGCTAAATTCTCCAGGACAGAAACTTTCTGAGTTGGAGAAGATATTAAGAGACCATATATTGGAAAGGATTATCATATTCGTTAGAACACGCAAGGACGCCAAGGAACTATCAGAAAGATTGCTAAGTAAGAAGTTTAGCGTAGTGTCTCTTCATGGGGATATGACGCAAAGACAAAGAGAAAATGCCTTAAGGTTGTTTAAGGAGGGAAAGGTAAAAATTGTGGTGGCTACTGACGTGGCATCCCGTGGTTTAGACATAAGGGGTGTGGGTGTGGTTATAAACTATCATATACCAGAAGATCCGAAGGTTTATATACATCGTATAGGAAGGACGGGGAGAATTGGTAATTATGGCAAGGCTTACAGCCTTGTAACACCAGAAGACAGTAGAGCTCTGTGGAGGATAAAAAAATTAAAGGGACGCTATCAAAGTATATGAATATTTGTATCTCTTATGGAAATATAAGAAGTTTTTAGTTGCCAAGTCGCAAGTCTATAGTTTAATTCTATAAGAAAAATTATTTTTGGGAGGTCTTCAAATGAAGAAGGCAATTTTTTTATCCTTAGCACTTGTCGGTAGTAACTTTGCTGCAAATGTTTTTATGGGTCCAGAATATGCAAAAGAACTATGCGATGTTTGGAACAACACTCCAAGATTAACCGAAGAGTTGGGTAAGAGTGAAAGCTGGACTGCAGTCCCAGAAAGAAAGATCTTTATCTACAGAGAAGATTGCTCCGCAGAAAAGCAAATACAGCTAACTATAAAGAACGAGAATGGCAAAGCCATATGTGTTTATGGTGGGCCGGCTAAAGATAAAAGGGGAAAGGATGACTTTTTGATGTATGCTGAAACAAAAAGATGGGAAGAAATGGGAAAGGGTAAGTATGGGCCTATGAGGGCAATGATGTTTGGCAGGTTGAAGTTTGAAGGGCCAAAGGGTGTGGCAATGAAGAACATGGGTCCTTTTGAGGCATTCCTAACAGCCATAGGCAAACCTGAATATGATGCAAGCAAATGTCCTTAAGATAGAATTTTAAAGGTATTACTAGTTCCAATGCGCTGAGCTCCAAGGGACAGGAACTGAATAGCCTGTTCCTTGGTCTTTATCCCACCAGAGGCTTTAACTTTCAACCTCCCCTTTGAAACATCCAAAAGCAATCTAACATCTTCAACAGTAGCTCCCATAGCAAAAAAGCCTGTGGATGTTTTTACAAATTCCATACCACTTTCTGCTATTAGCTCAACCGAAAGGACTTTTTGTTCCTTGCTTAGGTATGCGGTTTCTATTATTACCTTCCTTACTAAGCCTTCCGTATTTCTTGCCAACGCTAATAGTTCTTCTCTTACGTAATCTACTTGTCCGCTTCTGAGAGCTGAAAAATTCATCACTATATCCAACTCCTCCGCACCTTTTTCCACACATTCTAAGCATTGGTAAATTTTCTGCTCTTTTGTATCCATTCCAAAGGGAAAGCTGATAACTGCGCATACCCTTAGTTCTTTGCCTGCAAGCTGGACAACCCTTTTTACCCAATATGGATGAACGCACACAGCGTAAACCTTTAGCTCTACGCACTTGGCTATTTGCTCTTCCAACTCTTTTTCTGTAATCTCCGGTTTTAGTATGGAATGATCTATAAACCTTGCTATATCCATGAGCTTATGCCATAGGTTAGGTCGTGGTATATGGAAAGCAGAGCCTTTGCACCTTCACCAGCTGCGGTAATTATCTGCTTTGCAAAGATGTTTGTGCAGTCGCCCGCAGCGTATATGCCCCTTTCAGAAGTCCTATTGTTGCAATCTATGATTATCTCACCCCTGCTTGTTAGCAAAACTCCAAGCTTTTCTGCAAGCTTTGTGTTTGGCTCAAGTCCAATTTCCACAAAAAGACCCTCCACTTCCAACTCGTATTTTTGTTTTGTTTCCAAGTTTTCTACTACGATAGATTTTAAGAAAAGGCCGTCGCCCTTTGCTTCTAAAACCCTGTGTTTGAGTAGAGGGATAACCTTTTCACTTTTGAGAACCTTTTCCCTCAGAATTTCGTCAGCTCTAAAGTTGTCTGATATTTCCAAAAGGTAAATATTCTTTGCGTAGCTTAGGAGCTGTTCCACTGCTTCAAATCCAGAGTTTCCACCACCCACTACAGCCACACTTTTGTTTTTAAAGAAAGGTGCATCACAGGTATAACAGTAAGAAACACCCCTTCCGGTGTATTCCCTTTCTCCGGGTATGTTTAAGCGCCTGTGTTCCGCCCCAGTGCAAAAGAGTATGGTTTTTGTAGAATAGGCCTGCCCGGAGGCAGTTATAACCTCAAAGCCTCCATCAATCTTTTTTATATCTACCACCTCATCTATTATGGGTTCTACCTCCATTTTCCTCATATGCTCCATCATTTTTTCCACAAAGGTGATCCCATCTACCATTGCATAACCAAGGTAGTTTTCAATGTTGCCGGCTTTTATTACCTGTCCGCCCACATCTTTTGTAATTAATAGAAAATCCATCTTTTTCCTGGCGGCGTATATAGAAGCTGAGATACCCGCTGGTCCTCCGCCAATGATGATAAGCTGTTTCATAGGTCTATCCTTGCAAATCTCTTTCTTCCTTCCTCAAATATATCTCCACCGTAGATGTCGTTGGCTACTATTGCGGGGAAGTCTTCCACCACAAGCTTTCTTATAGCTTCTGTGCCAAGGTCCTCGTAGGCTATAACCTCTGAGGATTTTATAGTCTTTGCAAGAAGTGTGGCCACTCCTCCTACTGCCGCAAAGTATACTGCTTTATATTTAATCAAAAGCTCTCTAACCTGAGGACTTCTGTATCCTTTTCCTATCATGCCCTTTAGTCCAAGTTTTAGAAGTGGCTCTACGTATTTGTCCATCCTTATGGCTGTGGTGGGTCCTGCAGAACCTATTACCTGTCCGGGTTTTGGCGGAGTTGGTCCAACGTAGTAGATTATTTGGCCTTTAAGGTCAAAAGGTGGTGACTCTCCTTTTTCCAGCCCCTCTACCATCCTTTTGTGCGCCGCATCCCTGGCTGTGTATATCACGCCGTTTATCAAAACCTTATCCCCGGCCCTTAAGCTTTCTACTATCTCATCCGTCAAAGGAGTGCTAATTCTTATCATGTGTTATAATTTTAACTGAAAGGCCCGGTAGCTCAGTTGGTAGAGCACCCGGCTGAAAACCGGGGTGTCGGCGGTTCGAGTCCGCCCTGGGCCATTTTAAAACTTGGAGGAAATAATAAGACGCATAAACGTTGCCATTGCAGGTCTTGGCAAAGTAGGAAGCCAATTTTTGGACGCTTTACTAAGTGTTAATACTGACAACGTAAAGATCATAGCGGTTGCAGAACCGAGGGAGGATTTAGAGAGTGTAAAAAAAGCAAAAGAGAATGGAATAGCCTACTACAGAGACGCAAGGGATATGTTAAGCTCACTTGAAGATGCGATAGATGTTCTTTTTGAATTAACCGGGGATGCAGTTGTAAGGACAGAGCTTTATGATATTTTGAGTAAAACTGCAAACAAAAAACCGTAATAGTTCCAGAGCCGGTGGCTTTTCTCATATGGAGCCTCATAACCAGTAAAAGGTCATAAGTAAAACCGGATTTTTTAAATTTATCTATATGATCAAGGAGAAATTTGCCTATTACTCTTTAAAAGACTATTTAAAGGAAAAGTATGGCAAAAGGGTCCAAAAGATAACCGTGTCTTTGCCCTTTACCTGTCCTAACATAGATGGGACAAAAGCTTATGGGGGATGTACTTACTGTTTTTCTGGCACCAGACCAGCTCATCTGAACCCTTCCGTGCCCTTAAAAACTCAGATAGAAGAAGGCATACGTAGAGCAAAAGAAAAATACGGTAAAAATATTCTTTTCTTTGTCTATTATCAGTCCTACTCAAACACTTACGGAGAAAAGGATTATCTAAAGTCTATCTATGATACCGCTTTGGAATTTGACGAAGTTGTGGGAATAGATGTGGGCACAAGACCTGACTGTGCTCCTGAATGGGTCCTTGACCTTTTGGAAAGCTATACAGAAAAGGGCTTGGAGGTTTGGGTAGAGTATGGGCTTCAATCTGCCAATTTTAAAACTCTTAGGTTCATAAACAGGGCTCACGGAGTTTCTGACTTTGTGGATGCGGTTTTAAGAACTAAGAGAAGAAACCTAAAGGTGTGCGCCCACATAATTCTTGGGCTTCCCTTTGAAGACAAAGAAGACATGCTGGAAACTGGAAAACTCTTGAGCGCTTTGCCAATAGACGGGGTTAAAATTCATCCTTTGCACATAATAAAGGGAACTAAGATGGCACAGCAGTATTTAAACGGAGAGTTTGAGGTCTTAACTTTGGAAGAGTATGCAGAAAGAGCAGCAGATATAATAGAAATACTCCCTCCAAACGTAGTAATACACAGGCTTACTGGAGAAGTGGAGGAGGATAGGTTGATTGCGCCGGATTATTGCACCTACAAAAAGAAATTAGAGGTTATTAAAGCCATAAATGAAGTCTTAGAAAAAAGAGGTAGCTACCAAGGTTGTAAAAGTGCGTTTGTAAGATGAAAAAGGAACATTGGGCTTTGCTTTCACTTTCTGTAAATCTACTTCAAACCTTTCTGAAACTTATAGGGGGTATATTGTCCGGCAGTCTGTCTCTTATAGGAGAGGCTATACATTCCCTTTCTGACTCCTTTGCCTCTGTTGTTGCTTATTTAACCCTTAAGTTCTCAAGCAAGAAAACTGCCCGTTTCCCTTACGGGCTTTACAAGCTTGAAAACATAGGCTCTTTTATCATAGGTATTTTCTTGCTCTTGGCAGCTTATGAGATAATAAAAAGAGCGCTTACTGAAAAGATAAGCATAAAGGAAGAAGGTTGGTTTTTTGGTGTTGGTGTGGTTGTGTTTTCTCTTTTCAGCTCTTTGATTCTTTCTTTTCTTGAAAGGAGAGCTGCAAAAAAGTATAATTCACCCACTCTTCTTGCGGATTCTTACCATACCCTTACCGATGCCTTTGGCTCTTCTTTGGTGCTCATGAGCTTTCTTAGCGCTTATGTAGGATATCAGTTAGACAGATACTTTGCTTTGGCAGTTGGTCTGCTTATAGTTTGGACTGCGGTTGGGATACTTAAAAAGGAAATGAACGTTCTCCTTGATGTATCTGCAGACGAAGAAACTCTTCGGAGAATAAGGGAAATAATACTCAGTTTTGAGGATGTGGTTGAAATAAAAAATCTCTTTGTTAGATCTTCTGGGGGAAAGCTGTTTGCGGACATAACTATAACTCTTTCGGGTATGAATTTTGAAAGGATGCATTCTTTGGTTGATGAATTAGAAAAGACGCTAAAAGAAGAAATTAATGAGCTTGAGATGGTTTTTATACACTACGAGCCGGCGGAAGGTTGCACACCAAAGATCGGAATCCTTTTAAACTCGGAAAAGGAAGTTGCTTCTAAATTTGGTGAAACACGGCATCTTCTGATATTTTGCAACGGTGGTAGTAGGTTTATAGAAAGCCTTCCGGAGGATGAGTTGGAAATTTCCAAAGAAGTGGTAAAGCATAGTATAAACATACTGGTTAGCGGACACCATCCGGAAGGACAGGAAGCCAAGCTAATACTAAGCAAAGCTGGAATATTTGTCTGGGAAACGGAGGAGAAAAATCCATACAAAGTGCTCTCGCAAATATCAATTGGTTTAGGGAAATCTTAGATGGACTTTCAAGAATTTTTTTGTGAAAAGGAAGAGGATACAATAGAGCTTGGGAGGAGCTTTGCCAAGAAGCTCAAAGGCACAGAAGTTATATGTCTCATTGGAGACTTAGGGGCAGGTAAAACTACATTTGTGAAGGGTCTAGCTCAAGGCTTGGGCATAGAGGAAGGTTATCAGGTCAGAAGTCCCACCTTTACGATAGTTAATGAGTATCCTACTAAAAAAGGTAAGCTCATACATGTAGATTTTTACAGAGTGGATAACTTTGATTTAGAGTCTTTCTTGGGAGAGGGGTTGATAGTGGTGGAATGGCCAAGGGATTTAAGCTTGTGCGATTATGTTTTGGAATTTTACTTTGAGAAAAACGGAAGAAGGATTGTTTTGAAGAAGTGTTAAAATAAGCATCATGCGTTTTAGAGGTAGGGTTTGGAAATTTTCAGATAACGTAGATACAGACCAAATAATACCTGCCAGATACTTGAATACTTCGGACCCTTACGAACTGGCTCAACACGTGATGGAAGACTCAGAACATCCAAACTTTGCAAAGGAACACAAGCCTGGAGACATAATAGTAGCAGGCAGAAACTTTGGTTCTGGCTCTTCAAGGGAACACGCACCAATAGCTATAAAGTATGCTGGAGTGCCGGTGGTTGTTGCCAAATCCTTTGCGAGGATCTTTTTTAGAAATGCCATAAACATCGGGCTTCCTATAGCAGAGGCACCCGAAGCGGTAGATGAGATCAACCATGGAGACGAGATAGAAGTGGATTTGGAAAGCGGAACAATAAAGAACCTTACAACAGGCAAAGAGTACAAGGCTACCAAGTTTCCAGAAGACTTGCAGGCTATACTGAAGGCAGGTGGTCTGATGGAATATGCAAAGAAAAAGCTAACTGGTAATGCTGGCTGACAGGTTAAAAAATCTGATAATTGAGCGATGTATTAAGGTTGCCGATGAACCTATTTTCAAGCTGTCTTCAGGAAAGCTGAGCAGGTATTACATAGACCTAAAGCAATTGACCTTTGACCCAGAGGGAGCATACCTAATCGGCAAGCTTATGTATGAGCTTATCAGAGAATTTAGACCGGATGGCGTAGGTGGTTTAACCCTTGGCGCGGACCCAATAGCATATGCGGTGTCCTTTGTTTCTTATATGGATGGCAATCCGATAAAACCTTTCGTGGTCAGAAAAGAGCCAAAGGGACATGGCATGGGCAGGCAAGTGGAAGGGCTTTTAAAAAAAGGTGATAGGGTGGCAGTGGTAGAGGATGTGATAACTACAGGAGGTTCTTCTTTGAAGGCGGTGGAAGCCTGTAGAAGGGAAGGGTTAGAGGTGATAGGTGTATTTGCAGTAGTTGATAGGCAAGAAGGGGGAGAGGAAAACATAAACAAAGAAGGCATGAAGCTTTATTCTCTTTTTAAACTCTCCCAGCTTTTATGATGGATATACTTATAAACTCTTTTTTGCTGATTGTTGGAACCACTGTAGGTAGCCTGCTGATCCTTATCAAAAGAAAGCCCTTTTCTTACCTTAATGTGAGTTTGGCTTTTGCTGGGGGAGTTATGCTAACCGCCAGCTTTACCAGTCTTATACTACCGGGTATTGAAACAGGTGGCTTTTTTAAGACTGCCTTAGGTATAGTCCTTGGCTTTGCCTTGATGGGCTTTATAGAAAGGTTATTTCCTCATGAGCACGTCTCTATGGGTAGGGAAGGGCTTTTGAAACTAAGAGTGAAAAGGCTTACACTTTTAGTTATCGGAATAACGATCCACAACATACCGGAGGGCTTGAGCGTAGGTATATCTACCGTTTATTCAAACAAAGAAGGATTTACAACAGCACTTGCCATATCTATTCAGGATATTCCAGAAGGTTTAGTGGTTAGCCTTCCTATCTACGCCCTGACAGGTTCGGTAAGCATAGCTATAATGTTGGGATTTTTCAGTGGCTTAGTTGAAGGACTGTTTTCCCTTGCAGGTTTTTTATTTATGAAGAGCTTTGCGGAAATACTTGCGGTAGGCTTAGGCTTTGGTGGTGGTGCTATGCTTTATGTAACTGTGAAGGAAGTCTTTCCAGAGGCATATTCAGAGGGTAGCGGTTTTTACACTACTTTAAGTTTTCTCTTTGGCATGCTTGTTATGCTCTTTCTTGACACCTTGGAAATTGTATTTTTCTAATCGGTAAAAGGACTTTAAAATAGGAATATACAAGATGTGTTAAATTGGCACGTTTTTTACAAGAAAACTTACAGGAGGTTTTCTTATGAAAAAGGTGGAAGCCATTATCAAGCCTTTTAAGCTGGACGAGGTTAAGGATGCCCTCGTAGAAATAGGCATAGGGGGTATGACGGTTACAGAAGTCAGGGGTTTTGGTCAGCAAAAAGGACACACAGAGATCTACAGAGGGACGGAATATGTTATAGACTTTTTGCCCAAGGTAAAGATTGAGGTGGTCGTAAAAGATGAAGACGTGGAAAAGGTGGTGGAAACCATCATGAAAACCGCACAGACTGGAAGGGTGGGAGACGGGAAAATATTCGTTATTCCCGTCGAAGACGTTATAAGGATAAGGACAGGAGAAAGAGGTGAGCAAGCAATATAAAATCTATAAAGGAGGTTAAACATGCCCAAGTATTCGCCAGAAGAGGTGCTAAATCTCATCGAGCAGGAAGGGGTCCAATATGTGGACCTGAGGTTTTCTGACCTTTTTGGTCAATGGCAACATCTGACCATACCAGCCTATGAGCTTTCCTTGGATACCTTTGAAAACGGAAGGGGTTTTGATGGATCTTCCATAAGAGGCTGGCAATCTATACATGAATCTGACATGCTTGCCGTTCCTGACCCGGCTACAGCCTTCATAGACCCATTTATGGAACCTAAGACTTTGGTAATGATATGCGATATATACGATCCGATAACAAGGGAACGCTACGGAAGAGACACACGCTATATAGCCCAAAAGGCGGAGCAGTATCTAAAACAAACTGGCATTGGTGATACCGCCTATTATGGACCAGAAGCCGAGTTTTTTATATTTGACTCCGTTGAATTTGGTACATCTTCCAACTATGCCTTTTGGAGGGTAGATTCGGAGGAAGGATGGTGGAACAGAGAAATAGGCTCATCTGGACACAAGATCCCACACAAGAGGGGTTACTTCCCAGTGCCACCTTTGGATAAAACTCACGACCTTAGGAGTGAAATGGTGTCCATAATGTCCCAGCTTGGAATTGTTGTAGAACTCCACCATCACGAGGTTGCCACTGCAGGACAGGGAGAAATAGATATAAGGTATGATTCACTCGTAAACCAAGCAGATAAGCTTTTTATATACAAGTACGTGGTTAAGATGGTTGCCCACAAACACGGAAAGTTTGCAACCTTTATGCCCAAAGTCCTTCCAAACGATAACGGCTCAGGTATGCACACCCACTTTTCCATATGGAAAGAAGGTCAAAACCTCTTTGCAGGGTCTGAGTATGCAGGAGTTTCTGAGCTTTGCCTTTATGCCATAGGGGGCATTCTCAAGCATGGACCAGCATTAACAGCCTTTACTAACCCCACCATCAACTCTTACCACAGGCTTGTGCCGGGCTTTGAGGCACCTGTGAGGCTTGCCTACTCCGCAAGAAACCGCTCTGCAGCCATAAGGATCCCTATGTATTCCCAATCTCCAAAGGCAAAGAGGATAGAGATCAGATTTCCAGATCCCACTTGCAACCCCTACTTAGCTTTCTCTGCCATACTCATGGCAGCTATAGACGGTATAGAAAACCGCATCCATCCAGGAGAGCCCCTTGACAAAGATATATACTCTTTACCACCGGAAGAGCTAAAGGACATTCCTCAACTGCCCGGCTCTTTGGAGGAATCCCTTAGAGCTCTGGAGAACGATTATGAGTTTCTTCTGAAAGGTGGGGTATTTACAGAGGACCTACTGCAAACTTGGATAGAAGCCAAGCGTAAAGAGATAGACGAAATGAGGTTTATCCCCCATCCAAAGGAGTTTGAACTTTACTTTGACATTTAACTAAAAAACCGCCCAGCCTTTTGGCTGGGCAAAGGAGGAGCAAAAACTAGCCTTTGCTCAAAAAAATATGCCAACCTCTAAGGTTTTTTGCATCTCCACTTAGGATATTAAAATATAAACCCTTGAAGATGGTTCAAGAGTTTGTGTCCAAACTATACAAGCAGTTCGTTAGGTTGGCTTTTAATGTAACCATAATAGTTCTAATAATTGGCCTTTTTGTAGGAATATTCAGAACCATTTCAGAACTTGGTCTTACCGTCACTGAAGCTACAGTTAGGTTAGGTTTTAAAGAGTTGGTTACCAACGTGCTTTCTTTGATTATAGTGCTTGAACTTATAAGGGCTTTTATAGAATTTTTTGAGCACGAAAGAATTAGAATGGACATACTCTTAGAAGTCTTAGTAGCATTTGTTATAAGGGAATTTATGCTACATCTCTTTGAGGGAAAACTGTCTGGAATGGAGGTGTTCTTTTGGTCTTTGGGAATCGTATCCCTTATAGGTGCAAGGACTATTAGCTTCTTTCGTTGGGCATCGAAGGTTTAAATCTTTTTCTGCCTTTAGGTTTACGGGGAACTTATGCGACTTAAAAAGCCTGTCAGCGACAACGATCAATTTTTTGGAAATTTTTTAATACGGTTTTTCTGTGTTATTATAACAGTTGGAAGAGGCTACCATGAAAAGACCGATTATGCTCATAGACGTGGATAGGTGCATAGGATGTCTTTCTTGCGAAGTGGCGTGCGTTCAGGAAAAAGGTTTGGAAACCTTTGACATAAGACCTATGAAGGTCTTTAGAGTAGAGGGTGTAGCCGAAGAACCTTCAGCTTACTTTTTACCTATGAACTGCTTTCACTGTGAGCCTGCTCCCTGCGTATTTGCTTGTCCTACATCCGCTATGAGAAAAAGACAGGATGGCATAGTCTATGTTGAGGAGCTAAGATGCATAGGCTGTAAGGCATGCATAATAGCCTGCCCTTACGGAGCTATAAGTTTTAATCCTAACACCATGAAAGTTGAAAAGTGTGATTACTGCTACAAAAGGGTAGATAAGGGTCTTCTTCCTTCCTGCGTTTCCAAATGTGTTACCAACTGTCTATACTTTGTTGAGCTGGAGGAAGTGCCAAAGGAAAGACATAAAGCAGTAAGAACATTTGATAGGCTATTTGAAAAGCTTTTCTTGTATGACAAAGACACATTGAAATTTGAAGAACATTAAATTATCTTTAATATTCAAGAGGTGTAAGCCATGTTTGAAAAGTTTACGGAAAAGGCAAGGCAAGTTATTCTTCAGGCAAGAGAAGAAGCATTAGAATTAGGTCATACATACTTAGGTAGCGAGCACATACTTTTAGCTCTTATAAAGGAGGAAGATCTGCCAACTCTAATACTTGCTAAGTTTGGTCTGACTGCTGAAAAGGTACGCCGTGCCTTGCTTGGTCAAATAACAAAGGGTAGCCATTCAGGGGAGATCCTTTTTGCCCCAGATGCAAAAAGGGTTTTGGAGTTTGCGGTAGAAGAAGCGCGCATACTCCACCACCAGTTTGTGGGTCCTGAGCATTTACTTATAGGGGTTGTTAGGGAAAAGACAGGTCTTGGTGGAAGGATTTTGAGGGGCTTTGGGTTGGACGAATATTCTGTAAGAAGGGAGGTGCTTCAGTTTTTAGGAGAGCTACCACCTCAGGAAACCACAAAGTATGCACCTACTCCAAACTTGGATAGGTTTTCAAGGGACCTAACCCAAATGGCAAGGGAAGGTAAGCTGGATCCAGTGATAGGAAGGGAAAGGGAGATAGAAAGGGTAATTCAAATACTTGTCAGAAGGCGCAAAAACAATCCAGTTCTCCTTGGAGACCCTGGAGTTGGAAAAACCGCTATAGTGGAAGGTTTGGCTCAGAGGATAGCAAACAAAGAGGTACCAGAACCTCTGCTCAATAAGAGAGTTGTCGCTTTAGATTTGGCAGCGCTTGTCGCAGGCACAAAATACAGAGGACAGTTTGAAGAGCGCTTAAAAAATATTCTCAAAGAGCTTGAAAAGGCACCAAACGTAATACTCTTCATAGACGAAATCCACACCATAGTTGGTGCCGGTTCTGCCGAAGGTTCCATAGACGCATCCAACATGCTAAAGCCTGCGTTGGCAAGAGGTGAAATACAGGTTATAGGTGCCACAACCTTAGACGAGTACAGAAAATACATAGAAAAAGACGGAGCTTTGGAAAGAAGATTCCAACCAGTTTTAGTAGAAGAACCTACCCAAGAAGATACCATAAGGATACTATACGGTATTAAGAGCAAGTTTGAGGAATTCCACAACGTGGAATATACACCAGAAGCTATAGAAAAGGCTGTGCAGTTGTCCGAAAGATACATAACAGACAGACATCTACCAGATAAAGCTATAGACGTTTTGGATGAAGCTGGAGCTTTGGTAAAGTTGAGGGTGTATCAGTTATCTCCAGAACTAAAGGAACTGGAAGAAAAAATAAAGGAAATAGAGGCTATGAAAGATTCCGCAGTAGCCGAACAGGATTACGAAAAAGCTGCAAAGCTCAGAGACGAAGAACTAAGGCTAAGGGCAAAGTTTGAGAACATGAAGATGAAGTGGAAGCAAGAAATCATGAAGAATAGACCAAAAGTTACAGAAGAGGATGTCGCTGAAGTGGTTGCAAGATGGACAGGCATTCCAGTTAAAAGAGTGCAAGAAAGCGACACCCAAAAGCTTTTGCATATAGAGGATGAGCTAAAGAAAAGGGTAATAGGGCAAGACGAAGCCATAAAGGCTATTGCAAGAGCCATAAGAAGGTCAAGGGTTGGACTAAAGGGCAGGCACAGACCCATAGGCGTTTTCCTCTTCTTGGGACCAACTGGCGTAGGTAAAACGGAAACTGCAAAGGCTTTGGCTGAATACCTTTTTGGCACAGAAGAGGCACTCATCAGGTTTGATATGTCCGAGTATATGGAAAAGCACACCGTCTCTAGACTTGTGGGAGCACCACCAGGATACGTAGGATACGAAGAGGGCGGACAGCTTACAGAAAAGGTAAGAAGAAGGCCATATTGCGTTTTACTCTTTGATGAAATAGAAAAAGCCCATCCGGATGTGTTCAACATATTCCTTCAGATATTTGACGATGGAAGGCTAACGGATGCCATGGGTAGGACAGTAGATTTTTCCAACACCATCATAATCATGACCTCCAACCTTGGAGCAAGGCTTATAGTTCACGGTGGAAAGATGGGCTTTGAACAGAAATTTGGTATGATAGACTTTGAGCAAATGAAGAAGAACGTAATGGAGCAAGTTAAAAAATCCTTTAGTCCAGAGTTTCTGAATCGCTTGGATGAGATAATAGTCTACAGAGCACTAGAAAAGGAAGATGTAATTAAGATAATCAACCTGCAGATTGAAGAAATAAACAAGAATCTTGCGGATTGGAATATTAAGGTAAAGCTACACAGAAGCTTCGCTGAATGGCTGGTAGAAAAGGAATACAAGCCTGAATACGGAGCAAGGAGCATAAAGAGAGCTCTTCAAAAGCACGTGGAGGACTTACTGGCAGAAGAGCTTTTAAAGGGCACCTTCCGAGACGTGGATACGGTAGAAATAAAAGTGAAAGACGACAAACCATATATAAAACCCATCAAGAAGAAGGAAAAGCTGGAAGCTGTTTTTAGTCAAGGGAGTGAGTAAGATTCCTCAGGGGGAATACCTTTGATATTCCCCCCCTGCTACTAACACCTATGAGTTTCTCCGCATAGGATGCTAAAACTTCCCTAAGCGTTACCACTATGAACTGAGCGGTTTTTGATTTTTCTTTTATTAGTTCCCCCACGATCTTAGCATTTGTCTCATCAAGGTGGGCATCCACTTCGTCAAAGTAATAAAAAATTGATGGTTTGTATTCCTGCAAAGCAAATATTAAAGAGAGCGCCGCCAGGGTCTTTTCTCCACCGGAGATGGCTTCCAAATACTGCACTTCCTTTCCCCTTGGTTTTACCACCAAATTTATACCGCCTTCAAAAGGATTTTCTGGCTTTTCAAGCTCCATCCGAGCCTTACCCCCGGGAGAAAGTCTTGCAAAGATCTTTCTAAAACTTGCGTTTATCTGCTCGTATGCCTTGATAAATGCGTTCAACTTTTTTGCTTCTATTTCTTCTATCATTTCTTTTATTGCTTTTCTTTCTTCCAAAAGCTTTTTGTCCCTTTCTACATAATCCCTGTGTCTTTGGCTAAATTCTTCGTAGTCTTCCATAGCTTTAAAGTTAATGTTTCCAAGCATGCTTATCTCCTTCTCAACTTTTGAAAGCTCATCCTTCAAGCGTGCATAACTTTCCTGCACCTCCGCCATAGGTTTTTCTTCCCCCAATTCTCTGATTTTTCCCAATAGAAACTCCTCTTTATCCCTTAGCTTTGCCAACTCTTTTTCTATCTCTATCCTCTCCTCCATCTTAACTTCAATAAGCAATCTTTTTTGTCCCAACAAAGCGGTAATATTTCTGAGCTCCTCATCTAAAGAATCTACTTTTCTGTAAAGTTCATAAGCCTGAAGGTTTATACTCTTTAACTCTTCTTCTACTCTTCCTTTTTCCCGATTTAGCTGCTCGATCTTTTGGTTAATCTCCTCTATAGTCTGTTGAATGTCCTCTACCTGTGCCCTTTTTTGCTTTATCTCCTGAAGAACCTTTTGCTTGTTTTGCTGGGTTTCCTGAAGCTTTAGCCTAAGGTTAAAGACTTCTTCCTTTTTCCTATCTAAAAATTTTCTATATTTCTCAGCTTTTTCTCTTAGTTCTTCCAAACCAGACTCCTTAGCTATCCCCAGAAGGTATGAGTATCTAAACCTCAAATTCTCAAGCTTTTCCTCTTGATAAGAGAGTTCCTCCTCTAACTTTTCTTTCTCCACCAAGATTTCTTCCCTTTGCTGAGCTAAAACCCTTAGATACCCCTCCCCATTTCTTATTCGTTCTTCTAATTTTTTTATCCTTTCAAAGCTTTCCCTATCCTTTTGTTCTACCTCCTTTATCCTTCTTTCTAAGATTTTTATTATCCCTTCCTTTTCCATTAGTTCATCTCTGAAAGATTTGTATTCTCTTTCCTTTTCGCTTTCTTCTTGCTTCAGTCTATCCAAAATACCCTCTAACTCAGCTATTTTTTCCTCGTAAAAACTTTTGCTGAGTGCCCCTTTTGATTCCCAGTATCCCCCGCTTATAACCCCACTTTTTTCAAAAAGCTCACCATCCAAGCTCACCATCCTATAATTGCCTATGCCTAAAATCCTTGCCTTTTCAAAGTCTTCTACAACCAGTGTATCTCCAAAAACAAAACGAACAACCTTTTCAAACTTCCTATCATACTCAACAAGATTAACTACAAAATCGATGTATCCCTTTACCCGTGGATAGGATGGAAGAGGAATATCTCTCACATGGCTAAGTGGTATAAAACTCATCCTACCACCCTTTATTTCCTTGAGCCTTTGAACGCACCTTTTTGCAACCTCATCGTTTTCTACCACAACATAAGAAAGTCTTTGGCCTCCCGCCACTTCCACCGCCTTTAAATACTCATAATCTTTTACCTTTATAAGGTCTGCCACTCTACCGTAGACCCCTTCTATACCTTCAAAGGGAAGAAGGGAGCTATCCGCTTCTCTGAGCTTTGACCTAAGAACCGCCAACTCCTGAAGGATCTCCTCCCTCTCCATCCTTATCTTTTTAAGCCTTTCTTCCAATTCCAGCATCTTTGCCCTAAGCCTTCTTTGGGCTATCTCTTCTTCCTTTAACATTTTCTGATAATTTTCTTTTTTCAGAGCTTCTTCCCCCAAAGCACTTCTTAGACTGCTTAGCTCACTTTCCAAGTTCTTTACCTCTTCTCTTACCCTTTCTTCCTTTAGCTCCAATTCTTTCAGTTTTAGCTCTAAGCTTGATATTTGGCTTTTCCTTTCTTGAATGGACTTCAAAAGGACATTGAGCTTTTCCTCAGTTTGTTGGATTTCTTCAAAGGATGCCTTCATCTCCCTTTCCTTTTCCTTCAACCTTTCACTTACCTGTTCAAACTCCACCTGTAGTTTCTTAACTTCCTCTTCCTTTTCTTTAAGCAAATCCTCCAACTGCCTTTCTTCTACAATCAAACTTTCCACATCCCTCTCCAAGTGTATAATCCTTTTTTCTAAGTTCTGCTTTTCATTGTAAAGTCTGTCAAGATCCTTATACCGATTTTTTGTTTCCTTTTCTATCAACTCTAACCTTTCACTCAGCCTTCCTGTCTTCTCTCTGAAAGGCAAAAGGGTCTCCTTCAACTGAGAAAGCTCTCTTTCCAAAGACTGTGCCTGATTTTCTAGTTCTTCTTTAGATTCTTTTAAGCCCTTTAACTCTTCTTCAAGTAAAAGTAAGCTTTGCTGTAGTCTGTTCTTCTCATCAATGGTCTTTAAAAGATCCTTAGAATAAAGCTTTAGCTCCAAAACCCTTTTCCTTTCGGAGAGTTCCCTGTGGAGTTTTATCTTTTCAACTTCTGCCTTTAACCTTTCCATCTGAACTTCCATTTCGTCTATTAACAGCCTTAGTTCCCTGTGCTTTAGCTCCACCTCTCCCAACTGAGCAAGAGCCTTTTGCTTCTTTTCTTCATACTCTCCTATCCCGGCTATTTCTTCAATAAGCTTTCTCCTCTCAACAGGCGTCATCTTAAGAAACCTAACTATATCTCCCTGAAGGACCACGTTGTAACCATTTTCGTATATACCAGCCTTAGAAAGAAAATCATTCAGCTCCCTTTCTCTCACGACCTGACCGTTTAATCTAAAAACACTCCTTCCATCCTGATAAACTTTCCTTGATATGATTATGTTCTCTTCTGGGACAGGAAAGGCTCCGAGGTTTTTAAAGTGTATTTCCACATAGGCATAATCCGCTTTATCTCCGTCTTTGCTGAATATCAAATAGGACAGGTTTTTAGCCCTTAAAGCCTTTGAAGTTGCTATACCCAAAGCAAAGGATATGGCGTCTCCTATGTTTGATTTCCCTGAGCCGTTGGGACCAACTATTGCAATAAACCCCTCTCCAAAAGGAATCTCCACCCTTTCTTTTCCGTAAGATTTAAACCCTTCTATGACTATTTTTTCTATGTATCCTTTCACGAATTATAATTATAGACTTGGTGGAAGAAAAAAAGATATTTCAGTGGAAGAAGGAATTAGAAAAAAGGCTTGTAACTTTTCTAAATTCCTTTGAGCCTAAAATACTTCAGGAAGCTATATCTTACTATCCACTGCAAGAAGGAAAAAGAATTAGACCCTTGCTGGTGTGTGCGGTCTCTTCAGCCTACGGTGGGGACGTTCAAGATGCGATCGTGGTTGGATGTGCCATTGAGCTCATTCACAACTACTCCTTGGTTCATGACGATCTTCCTTCTATGGACAACGACTACTACAGAAGAGGAAAACCTACGTGTCATGTAGTGTATGGAGAGGATGTTGCCCTTTTGGCTGGAGATGCCCTTTTGACCTTAGCCTTTGAAATACTTTCAGACGTAAAAAACTTCCAAACCTTAGATTCGGAAAGATTGCTGTTGATCATAAACATCATAAGTAAAAAGGCAGGTGCAAAGGGAATGGTGGGTGGGCAGGTGATGGACATAAGGAGATTGGGAGATCTAAAAGAGATAAGTCTCAAAAAAACAGCCCAATTGTTTTCAGCTTGCTTTTTAGCGGGCGGTGTTATAGCGAAAAAAGAAGACATGCTTTCAGAGCTTGAGGATGTAGGACTGTCCTTTGGAATGCTTTTTCAGATGTGCGACGACTACAAAGACAAAGACGGCTTTTACTCTTTGCTCGGAGAAAAACTAAAGGATGAGATAAACGTAAAGAAAGAAGAAGTTATATCAAAGCTCAAGTCCCTAAACCTGTGGACAGAAGAGATGGAGTATATCCTAAGGTCCTTTCTATGATACCAAGCAGGATATTTCTTATAGGTTTTATGTGCAGTGGTAAAAGCACGGTGGGAAAGCTTTTGGCACAAAAGCTTTCTTATTCTTTTGTAGATTTAGACGAGTATATAGAAACCAAAGAAAAAAAGAGTATAGAAGAAATATTTTCAAACTACGGCGAAGAGTATTTCAGAAAGGCTGAAATGAATGCCTTGGAGGTGTTTCTAAACAAAGAAAAGGTGGTGATAAGCACTGGAGGAGGGCTTGGAGCAAACAAAGACGCATTGCTTAAGATGAAGTCCGCAGGCTTTGTTGTGTGGTTAGACATAGACTTTGAAACCTTTTTAAAAAGGTGCTCAAACTCAGAAGGAAGGCCTCTGTTAAAGAAGGGCTTGGATTACGTCAAAGAACTTATGGAAAGAAGAAAGGAGATTTACAGTTTGGCAGACTTGAGATTGGACGGCAGAAAAAGTTGTAAAGACTTGATAGACCAAATATTGCAGAAGCTTATCTAAGCTTTAGCGTAGCAACCGCCAAAACCGCCAAAAGGATAGACACTATCCACATTCTAACCACTATCTTAGGTTCTGGAATGCCAGATAGTTCCATATGATGATGGAAGGGAGCCATCTTAAAAAGCCTCTTTCCTTTTGTAAGTTTGAAGTAAGCAACCTGAAGTATAACGCTCAAAGTTTCAAAGACAAACACACCCCCCGCTATAGGAAGCACAAGTTCAGCCTTTGCTATCAGCGCAATTACAGCCAATGCAGCACCAAGGGACAAGGAACCTACGTCTCCCATAAACATCTGAGCTGGATAGGCATTAAACCAAAGAAAACCAAGACAGGCCCCGATTATAGCAAAGCACAGAACAGTCAAGTCTCCAGCATAGGGCACATAGGGTATGTTCAGATACTTGGCTATACTCAAATGTCCAACTGCGTAAGCTATTATGCCAAGAGATGCAGCGGTTGTCATCACTGGACCTACTGCCAAACCATCCAAACCATCCGTTAGATTCACCGCATTAGATGTTGCTACTATCACCAATACCGCAAAAGGTATGTAGAAAAGGCCAAGGTCTATCTGAAGGTTCTTAAAAAGGGGAAAATATATCTTTGTGCCTACATCTGTAAAGTAATATATGGCTAATGCGGTGATTGTTGCGAAAAAAAACTGAGCTAAAAACTTGGCTTTTGCAGATATGCCCTTTTTGTTCCTTAGCTTTGTGTAATCATCCCACAGTCCTATAAGACCAAATCCGACGATGCAGAAAGAAATGATCCAAAAATAGTTTAAGTCCCACCTCATAAGCAAAAAAGAAGAAAGTAGAACAGAAAGAATAATCACCAACCCTCCCATTGTGGGAACTAACCTTTTTGTTACGTGTCCCTTTGGCGTATATTCTCTGATGTAGCCCTTAAACAGCCTTTGAATTGCTCTCATCTTCTTTAAAAAAACAGGAGATAAAAGTAGTGTTATAAAGAAGGCAAGCATAACAGCAAGGAAGGATCTGAAGGTTATGTATTTGAATACATTAAAGCCAAAGAAAAGATCTTTGAGGTAAAAAGACAGATGATAGAGCATTTCAGCACCTGTTTCTGCTTAAAAGTCTGTCTAATATAATGGCGCAAGCGTTTCTTACAGACAGATGGTTCCAGTCCCCCGCACCATATACAGGCTCAAGAATGTAGTCAAAGGTTCGCATAAGGTCTGGCGGTATGCCATAACCTGTCCCAAAGACTATAAGAAAATCCCTTTCCCTCTTTTCTATTTCCTTTCTCAAAAAATCATAGCTCACAGTGTTTGAATAGTTTCTTGCGTCTGTGCCAACTACTATGGGTTTTCTTCCACGAAGACTTTGAATGTCTTCTAGAACCTCCTCAAAGGTATAAACAAGTTTTACCAATTTTACCGTTTCTGCTCTTGTGGGATTTGTCTTTAAACCTTCTTCCGAAGACCAGTATTCTATCTGTTTTTTTATCACCGCCCTTTGGGCATCCACAGGCTGGACTATGTAGTAGGTATTTATCTCATAAGCTCTGGCAGGTCTGGCTATATCGTGTAGATCCATGGTAGTAAAAGAGGTTATTATGGTTTTTCCATCTCTGTCCATAGCCGGGAAGTGCAGTAAGGCAATAAACACATTATCGTTCAGCATCTTAGATTATTTTAATCACCTTCTTAACTTTGCTAAAAGCCTCTCCCAAAAACTTCCCTTAGAAACGTTCTGAACTAAGGACAATCTGCCTAAAATTTGGCTGAGTTCTCTTATCAAGTTGTTATCAAAAGGATTTTGGTTGATTATTCTTTTTATCAAATTGGGGTAATATCTTATACTACCTGCATACTTAGGCTCCGCAGTTGTGTATTTTTCACACACAACCCTTATACTTTCGTAAACCTTTTTCCCCTCGTATTCGTTTGAGACTTTGTTTACTATAAGAAAGAACTCCTTAAGACCTTCGCCTGAGTTCATAACTTTAACTAATCCATAAGCATCTGCTATAGCGGTAGGTTCTGGTGTTGTTATAACTATAGGTATTTGGGAAGAAGACACTATGGCGAGTGTATCCGAATGGATACCAGGTGGGGTATCAAAGATCACCCAATCGTATCTGCCTTCCGCAAATTCTTGAAGCCTTAACAGAAGTGTCTTTAGTTTGCTAAAGGGCATGCTTACCAATTCCCTTATACCACTACCACTTGATATAAAGTCAAAACCTTCTTCTATTGGTACTACTATATCCTCAATGGCAGCATCTCCAGAAAAAAAATGGTATAAGTTTTTGGGTGGAGTTATTCCCAACATTAGGTGAATATTGCTCAGACCAAGGTCTCCATCTATAAGAAGCACTCTCTTACCTCTGGAATACATTATCCTACCCATGTTTATGGTAATTAGTGTCTTTCCAACACCTCCTTTCCCACTTGCCACAGATATATAGCCCGTAGACCTTTCTTTACCTTCTAATATCTTCAGTGGAAGCGCCTGCCTCTCCATCATTCCTCCATTCTTAAAAATAATCCCGCTAAGTAATTGTAATCCGCCATAACTATGTCATTGGGAACCCTTTGCCCAGTTGTAAAACAGAGTATGGGAAGTTTGGTACGGTAAACAAGATTTAAAACGTATCCGTAGTATAATGTTTCGTCCATCTTTGTAAAGATTAAACCGTTTATGGGTAAAACACTAAACCTCTCAAGAGCTTCTACCATAACCCTTTCTTCTATGTTAGCGCTTACTGTAAAATAGACCTCTAAAGCAGGTAACTTATTAAAGAAAGGAACAAGCTCCTTTACCCTTGTTTCATCGTAATGGCTCCTTCCACCTGTATCCACAAGGATAACGTCCAAAGAGGACAACTCACCTATGCACTCTCTAAATCTTTGCGGTGTGTCTGCAGTTCTAAAGGGCAGTTCCATTATGCTTGTAAAGGTCATTAGCTGTTGAACTGCACCAACTCTATAACTGTCTATGGTTACAACACCAACTTTTTTACCGAATTCTTTTATGACATAGGCTAGCTTTGCTATTGTGGTAGTTTTCCCCACACCCGTTGGTCCCACAAGAGCTATGATCTTAAAATCTTCTAAATTTTCCCTAAAATTCTTTAGTGTGGGTATCGTGCTCTCAAGCCCCATTTTTAAAGACTCAAAGGTTTCTCCTTTAAGGTCAAGCTTTTTTAGCTCGTAATCATAACCGCAAGACGCATCAACTATAGCCTTAGCTACCTCCTTACTCATACCCTTGTTTATAAGCTTGTTCATAAGGTTAAGGGCTCTGAGGGAATATTCGCTTTCCATAGGTTTTATATCTTCGCTTGCATCCGTTTTCTGTCTTTTTACCAGTTCTACAACTTCCCTTAAGCTTTCTTTAAGCTTTGCTATCTCTTCATAAACATGTCCCTGTTCCCTCAAGTGTGAAGGGAAATCCTCTTTATCCGGTATGCCTATGGTAACTTCCAGTTGGGAACGATAAGGATAAGGTAAAAAGGGTATTAATCTTTTTTTTACGATCCTTGTGGAGAGTATGGTTGCGTCTGGTCCATACAGGTTTCTCACTTCCTCCACAGCCTCCTGAAGGGACCCAAATAGTAATTTTTTAATCTTCATCTATGACTCCTAAAACCTTTAAGTTTACCTGTCTATCAAGTTCATTATACGATAGGACAGCTAACTGAGGAAGATAGGCTTCAAGAACTTTCTTTATATGCCTCCTCAAGTTTGAAGCGGTTATAAGAACTGGTTTAGCTTGATACTGAACAAACTTTGAAATTTCAGAGCTGATTTTTGGGTATACTTTGTTTATAAGAACGTCAAGGAATTCTTCTTCTTTACCTTCTTGCAAATAGGCGCTTAACTTGGCTTCCAACCTTGGAGCGATTATTAAAGCATACAGAATTTTATCTGTAAGGTATAGTCTGGTTATCCTCTTAGAAAGTCTTTGCCTTACATACTCCGTTAATATTTCCACATCCCTTGTTTGCTCTACATAATCTGCTAAGGTTTCTACTATAGTAAGCAGGTCGTTTATAGGTATTCCTTCCTTTAGAAGATTTTGCAATACTCTGTGCAGTATGGATATTGGTATCACATCAGGTATTAGTCCTTGCATAGCCTTCGGATATTTTTTTGTCAGATTTTCCACTAAATCCATCACTTCCCCTCTGCCTAATACCTCATGTAGGTTTTTCTTTATTACTTCAGAAAGGTGGGTTATTATAGCGGTGCTTACATCTACCACCATATAACCCAACCTCTGAGCCTTATCCTTTTGATCTTCCGTTATCCAGTAAGCTTTTAAGTTAAAGGCAGGATCTTTGGTTTCAATACCTTCTATCGGACCCTTAGTGCTACCCAAATCTATTGCCAAATATCTGTTTGGCACTATCTCATAACTGCTAACCTCCATACCCCTTATAAGTATCCTATACTGATAAGGCTTTAACCTTAGGTTGTCCCTTATATGCACCAATGGTACTATTACTCCAAACTCTTGGGCTATTTGTCTTCTCATTGATTTGATCCTTTCCGGTATGTCTCCACCTTGAGCCTCATCTACCAAAGGCACCAATCCATAGCCTATTTCAAAGGCTATAGCTTCCGGCTGTGTTATTAGCTCCTCCTCTGTTCTTTCCACAGGCTTTTTTTGTTCCACAAAGAGCTTTTCTAACTCTTTCAGCTCCTGTTCCTTAAGACTTTTCCTTAGAAGATAATACAAACCTCCAAGCACACCAGCCATAAAAAAGAAGGGCACTTTGGGAAAGCCTGGAATTAGACCTATAAATGCTAAAATGGCTGAAGAAAACAAGAACACCCTTGGTTCTTTGGAGAACTCTTCAAGAAAAACTTGGCCGAGTTGATCCTTAGAGGATGACTTTGTGACCACTATACCTGCGGCGGTAGAAAGCATAAGAGCTGGTATTTGGCTTGCCAATCCTTCTCCAACAGTTAGTAGGGTATATGTGGCTATTGCTTCGGAAAAGGATAGTCCCTTTATTACTATGCCTATTATTAGACCACCCACCAAGCTTAGAAAGAGTATTATCAAAGCTGCGATGGCATCTCCTCTTATAAACTTGCTTGCACCGTCCATGGAACCATAGAAGGATGCCTCTTGCTCTAACTGTTCCCTTCTTCTACGTGCCTCTTCTTCTGTAATAAGCCCAGCGTTGAGGTCCGCATCTATGCTCATCTGCTTACCTGGCATTGCATCGAGGGTAAATCTTGCCGCAACTTCAGAAACCCTTTCCGCACCCCTTGTTATAACGATAAAGTTTATGACTATAAAGATAAGGAAAACCACCAAACCAACCACCACATCCCCACCTACCACAAACTTACCAAAACCCTCTATTACATGTCCCGCAGAGGATGTGCCTTCGTGTCCGTGTAAAAGTATGCGCCTTGCGGCAGCTATGTTTAAGGATAATCTTAGTAAAGTTCCCAAAAGTAAGATAGAGGGAAAGGCTGAAAGTTCCAAAGGTTCTTTTATAAAGGTCGTAAGGATTAAAACAGTTAAGGCAAAGGTTATACTAAGTGTTAAAAGTATATCAAGCAGTAGGGCAGGTATGGGAAGAACTATTGCGCTCAATATAACCACAAAGGCTAATACTATCCAACCTTGAGTTAAAGTCATGATATGATAGAATTTTAATCTGTGGATATAGAGGTCGTAAAAGGTAGCCTGCTTGAAGTTGATGCGGATGTTATAGTTAATCCTGCCAATTCTCTTGGGTTGATGGGTGGTGGAGTTGCGGGTTTGATAAAAAGGTTTGGAGGTAAGGAGATAGAAGAGGAAGCGGTTAAAAAGGCTCCAATTGAAGTAGGACGTGCCATACTGACCTCTGCAGGTGCCTTGAAATTCAAGGGTGTTATACACGCTCCCACCATGGAAGAGCCTGCCATGGTTACAACGGAGGAAAAGGTAAGGAAGGCGGTTAGAGCAGCACTTAAGTTGGCAGATGAGCTTGGATTTGAAAGCTTAGCAATGCCAGGTATGGGCACAGGAGTGGGAAGATTGCCCAAAGAAGTATCCGCAAAGGCTATGATAGAAGAGATAAAGGCTTTTAAGCCAAACAGTTTAAAAAAAGTAATACTAGTGGATGTGGATGAAGATATGGTTCGTGCTTGGAAAGAAAATCTATGAATGCTTGTTGTCTGTGGTGGCTTTTTTGACAAGCCTTGGAAACTTTACCAGTTTCAGATAAAGGGTATAGAATTCTACAGTTCCTTAAAAGATATTCCAAAGGAAAACGGTTTTTTTGTTTTTTCTTACAGCCTTTCTGCAGAAACCATAGGAGTAAAAGTCAAAAGCTCTGACCTTCCTAAAATAATCTTTGTAAAAATAGGAGAAGTCAAAGAATTTAACAAAACTTATGAGCCTGTAATTTTGGAGTTTGTGAGCTTTTCTTTAAACAAAGAGGCATACCTTCAAAGAGTAAAGGAGATAAAAAGAGAAATAGAAAAGGGTGTTGTGTATCAGATTAACCTTTCAACGAAGATAGACTTTTTCTTAGAAGGTCAGCCCTTAGATTTGTTTTTAAAGTTCTTTCAAACACAAAAAACGCCTTATGCCTTCTTCTTAGATCTGAAGGATTTTTTTATAATCAGCGGTTCTATGGAGCTTTTCCTTCAAAAAAGGGGTGATACCATAGTAAGCAAGCCAATAAAAGGAACTGCCAAAAATAGGAAAATACTTGAAGAAAACCTAAAAGATAAAGCGGAGAATCTGATGATTTTGGATATGATGAGGAATGATCTTTCAAAGATCGCAATGGTAGGCACTGTAGAGGTAAAGGAGCTTTTCAAGATAGAAGAATACTCTACCTTGTTCCAGATGCACTCTACAGTGAGCGCTAAAACTAATGCAAAGTTTGAGGAAATTTTGCTGAATACTTTTCCGCCAGCATCTGTAACAGGTGCCCCAAAGAAAAAGGCGGTGGAGATTATAGACCTTTTGGAGCCCCACCCTAGGGATTACTACTGCGGATGCGCAGGCTTTAGACTGGAAGATGACTTTACCCTAAGTGTGCTGATAAGAACAGCCTTTGGCACAAAGGAAAAACTATTCTATTTTGCCGGTTCTGGAATAGTGTATGATTCACAGGAAGAGGAGGAGTGGAAGGAAACACTCTCTAAGATCCAAGCCTTCTATTCTTTTTCTTCTTATTAAACTGATTTTTTTTCTTTTAATCTTTTAATAATATTAAAAACCCGCCTTTTAAAAAGCCAGAGATTCTCAAGTGCTTGATTTTCTTGGCTTTCCGAAAAAGAATTTCACACCCCATACCTAAGGTTGTTGATTTTCTAAGCTTTACTGATCTGAAAAATGTTTAGAAAATTCCAGCACTTAGGAACAATTTTCACAATCTCACAGGTCTGGCTGTAAGTTAGGAAAAAGCCTAAACATTTTTTAAGAAAAAAGTTACGGAAATAGCCATACTTACAAACAGAAATGTGAAAATTCTTTCAAAACCGCACCAATACTTGTTTTTGTTGATGTGAAAAAGTTGTTCAAAAAATGTCGGAAATTACAGAACTTACAAAGGGGCGCTTTTAGTCACTGCAGAAGGTGTGAAATTGTGAAAAAAGGGTGTGAAATTTTGGCAAAAAAAGTGATGGATTTTCTAAGACTTACAAATAGGGTGTGAAAAATCAACTTGAGCCTAGATTAACAAGACTTTTAAAGAGGGAGATTATATTAACAGTGAAAAATTAAATTTTCTTTGATTGATAAGCTTTTGCCTGTCTAAAGCCTTAAGTAGTATGATATTTGTCATACTTTTAAACTATTGATAATCAAATATTGTGTAATGTATGTGAAATTTGAGAGATTTTATGTTATCACATTGATAAAAGACCTGTCCCCCCTCTTTATCACCTCTATTCTTTGTTCAAACTTTTCAGCTAAATCTTCCAAATGACTTATTATCCCTACCACCCTATCCGTGTTTAGCTTTATGAGTTCAAAAAACTGGGAAAGCTCTTCCCTGGTTTCTTTGTCTAAGCTTCCAAAACCTTCATCAATAAACAGACTTTCTATGGGTGCGTTGTGGGATAGCACGTCGCTTATGCCAAAAGCCAAGGAAAGACTTGCCAAAAAGGTTTCTCCCCCACTTAAGGTGCTTACGCTTCTTTTGTGTCCAGACACCCTATCTATAACCACAATGTCTGAATTTTCTATATCATACTCATAAGCGCCTGAAGTGAATTTTTGCATATAGTAGTTCGCCCTTCCTACGATGTTTTGAAGCATTATCTGACTGATGAATTCCTGCAGTCTGTCTGCTCTAAAATCCCTCTCAAGTATGCTATAAATACGCTCTTTGACCGCAAGTTCTTCCTTGCGTTTGCTTAGTTCTTGTTTTCTCTTTATTCCCTCTTCTACCCTCAACTTTTGTTCTCTTAAATGCCCAAGCTCTACGTTGTATCTATTTTGTTCATTCTCAATTTCTTGAAGCTTTGATTTGATGTTTTCTGTATCCTCTATGTTTTCGTAATTTTTCAATTCTTCTTTGAGTTCCGCTGATCTCTGCATAAGTAAGCTAACTTTATTTTCGTAATCTTCCACTTTCTTTTTTTGTGCTTCTATTTCTTCCTTAGGCTTTATATACTTTTCTAATTCTTGTATGCTATTAAATTTCCTTATTGCAGGCTCAAGATCCTTAGAAAGTTTTGCTTTCTCTTCCCTTATACTTCCTATGTTTCTCTCTATTTGAGATTGCATAGTTATATACTCCTGTTCTTTTAGTTCAATCTCCCTTAATTTTTCCGATATTTCTGTGTATTTCCTTCTTATTTCGTCCCTTTTTTGTCTTAGGTTTTTAAGTTTGTATTCTAAGGCTTCCAAGTGTTGCACCGTTAAGTGTTCTGAGCCAGAGTCCCTTAGGTATTTTTCCAATTCTAAAATGTCAAGCTTTAATCTTTCCTTCTTTGCCTCTTCAGAAGAGTATTCTTTTAGTTTTTCATTTAACTCTTCTTTCAACTTTTCAAGTTTTTCTTTGGCAAGCTTTAAGATTCTTTTCTCCTTTTCTAACTCCTCGCTAACACCTTTTAGCCTTTCATATTCCGTTTCAAACTCTTGCTCCTGTTTTCCCATTAGTAGATTGGCTAATTCCTCTTCCTTGCGCTTTAAGTTATTGCGTAGATTTTCAAGTTTAGCCTTTTTCTCAAGCAATTCTATTTCACGTTCTTTAAGTTTTTCCAACTCCTTTTTGATCTTTTCATAATCCCCCTGAACCTCCTCTATAGGTAGTTTTCCTACCACATTGCCACACACAGGGCATACATCTCCCTCTTTTAGATGAAGTCTTATCTGATAAACATTAAACGCCAAAATCTCCTCTTCCTTCTGTTTTATTTGTATTCTTACTTGCTCAAGGTTTTGTTCTAAGTTTTCGTTTTCTTTAAGGACCTTTTCAAATATCTGTCTTTCTTTTTTTACATCATCAAGCTTTGACTTTATAGGTGCGTATTCTAAAAACAATTTCTGTTGTTCTTCCAACGTCTGAATGTGCTCTTCCTTTTCCCTTACAATCTGCTCACCTTTTTTAATTCTTTCTTGCAGAGTTAGTATTTCCTGATTTATCTTTGTTAATCTCTCCAAGATTTGTTCTAACTCCTTTTCTTTTCTTTTCTTCTCTTCTATTCTTTCAAGTGCGGACTTAACGTTTTCTATCTGTTTTCCAAGACTTTCTATCTGAGCATCGTATTTGTCTATGTTTTTCCACTCCTTTTCGTAAATTTCTTTTTCTTTCTGCTTTAATTCTTTTTCTTGACTTAGCCTAATCATCTTTATTTCTAAATCTTTTAGTCTCCTTTTTTCCTCTTCCTCTCTTACAGATAGCCTTTTGAAGTTTTGCACGTAAGGAGCGTAAAAAGAAGCCTCCTCCATAACTTGGATCACTTCCTTTAACTTTTCAATTTCGTGCTTTTTTTCAAGTAGCACTTCCAGTTCCCTTTCACACTCAAAGAGTTCTCTTTTTATAGCATCCCTCTGTATGGCTAACTTTAGTCTTTCTTGCAGTTCTTTCTTATTTGAGTTCAGAAACATTAGCTTATCTTCCACGAGCTTTATTTCTTTTTCTATCCTCTCAAGCTCCCCCTCCGTTGCATATCTTAGCTCGTTTAAGCTTGTTTCCACTTGAGCCAGCTCGTTCTCAATATGCCTCTTAGTATCTCTTATTATTTCGCTTAGCTTTTGCAACAGTGTATCCATCCCCAAAAGCTTGTTTAGTATTTCTCTTCTTTGTTGTGGTCTTTCGGGTTTTAAAAATCTGTCAAATTGCCCTTGTGGTAAGAGTATAACCTTCGTAAAGGTATCATAATCTACACCTAATATTCTTTTTATGATTTGTGGAATATCGTTCATTCTTATATCTCTTTGTTTTCCGCCTTCATAAAATCTTACCCCTGGCCTTCCTCCTATTACGAACCTTTCCACCGCGTAATTTTTACCTCTTACAGAAAACTCAAAAAACACTCTAAGTCTGTTTGTTCCTTTTGACATTACGTTTTCGTGAATGTTTTCTCTGCTGTGTCTTGGCACTCTACCGTAAAGCGCATAGCACATTGCGTCTATTATGCTTGTCTTCCCAGCGCCAGTTCTTCCCTGAATGATGAAGAACCTCAAACCGGAAAAATCTATGGTATTTTTCCCTTTAAATACGGTAAAGTTTTCAAGCTCAAGCTTGATCGGCCTCATGCTGGACCCTTTGTAAAATACTCAACAACTCTTTCTCTAAATTCTCTGGCATATCAGTTTTGTATGCATGCCTGTAGTAAGCTTTATAAAGGTCCAGTATATTTAAACTTTCTGTATCTTTTGTGATGTTTGTCTGAAAATACTCCGGAAAATCTAACTTTAAAAACGCCAGTTTATCCCCCAAGATTTGATGAATTTGCTGGACTTTTATGTTTAACATCGGATCATTTAGTTCGCTTTCCAAGATTACCTTGAAAATGGCGTTTCTATTTTTTAATTCTTCCAAAGCCCGATCTACGCTTTGAGACTTTTCTATTTTTATCTCTTTAAGTTCTCTATACAAAGATAGCTTTATAGGTTTAACTTTTATATCCTTATCTTCTATGATGACAAGATTTACAAACTTTTCCCTATCCTTTTCAGAAAAGTCTATTTGGTATAAACTCCCAGCATAGTAGGTTTTGGGAACTGCTTGCTTTATCCTTTGGTGAATGTGCAAATGTCCAAGGGCTACATAATCGAACACCTCTGGTATTTGGTCTGGTCTTATGGCGTAAAATTCACTAACGCTTGCTTCTCTTTCCGAGCCAGCTATTATTGCCTTTTCTACCATAATATGAGATAAAAGGATTCTATACTGGTAGTTTTCTACAGCTTTTGCCAGCGCTCTTAGATACTGAGCTACTTTTTGGGTATAGCTTCTGTATGTATCCTCCGAACCCTTAGTTAGTATTCTTTCGCTTGGGTATGGCAAACAGGCTATTGCTATGTTGTCGTAGACAAATACAGATTCGGATACATTTGGATTTGGTCTATCAAATATGCGCACCTTTGCAAGTTTTTCTAAGTTTTTGTATGCCTTTAACTTATCATAACTGTCATGATTGCCAGATATTAAAACAACCTGAATATTGCTCCTGCTCCATTCCGTCAAATATTCAAGGATTATAAATTCAGAATCGTAATCTGGAATGGGTTTGTCAAAAATATCTCCGGAAATTAGCAAAAGTTCTACTTTTTCTTCTTTGCATATTTGGGAAACCTGATTCAAAGCGTATATTAGGTCTGGGTTTCTTGATATTTTGTTTAAGCTCTTTCCTGCATGAAGGTCTGAAATGTGTAATATCTTACGCATTTTTTAAGATCGCATGAAGTTTTTCCACCATTGGGTTCAAAGGGTCTTCTTCTTTCAAAAGGTTTAACTTTTTTTCTGCTTCCCTTTTGATTATTTCAACCGCTTCTTCCGGTGTGTTTGCAAAGGATATAAGGTCAATATCCGACCTATCTATCACACCAAAGCTTACCATAGTTTTTTGCATATAATCTATGAGCGGATCCCAGAAAAGGCTTCCATACAGGATTATGGGGAACCTATAAACTTTACCTGTTTGTATTAGCGTTAATGCCTCAAAGAGCTCGTCAAAGGTGCCAAAACCACCGGGAAAGATAAGATATGCCATGGAATACTTAAGTAGCATCACCTTGCGCACAAAGAAGTATTCAAATTTTAAAGAAAGGTTTTGATATTTGTTAGGTTTTTGCTCTGTAGGTATTTGGATGTTCAGTCCTACAGATAGCGTGCCTGCATCGTAAGCTCCTCTGTTTGCCGCCTCCATTATTCCAGGACCACCTCCTGTTATTATGTGAAAGCCTAATTTTCCTAAGAGAAAGGCGGTTCTATAAGCATGTTTGTAATACTGGCTGTCTGGAGTTAGGCGTGAGCTTCCGAAAAAGGTTATTGCAGGACCAACTTTTGAAAGTGCATCAAACCCCTCCACAAATTCACTCATTATCTTTAGGACTCTCCAAGTATCACCTTGCTTTAACTTTAGCTCTTCTATAAGTTTTAACTGCTTATTGTTCATTTATGTCCTTTACCATAGCCTCTATCTTTAATATTTCGCCTTCCTTGGGTTTGTTTATGTTCTGCGCTGTCCTAACCTTTTGCCTTTTAGCCAACTTCTTTTTTTTACTTTTCTTTGAAACCTTATGCTTATGTGTTTTCTCCTGTAATATCTTTGAGTTATTTTTAGATTCTTTTGCAAAAGGAACCACAGGGGAAATAACTAAAAGCATCAATAAAAAGCTTAAAATCTTTCTCATATCAATACCTCCTTACCCCCGCTTGGAGGTAGGTAAATTTTACCACAGATTTTCTTCCTCTAAGAGGCTTATAGGTTTTCTTCCTGCAAATCCTTCATTTAGCTCATGCCAGTACATTATAGTCTCCTCGTCTTCCTTCCAACATAGCCATATGTATCTGTTTTTGTGATAGCTGAGAAAATCAACCAATATTGGATCCACACCCTTTATTACTCCTCCCAAAGCTTCTATCTTCCTAAAAAGAGAATCTATCAGCTTGTTCAACTCTTTTATGTGGGACTCAAGATACATCTTTTCAAGCTCGTCTTCCTCTTCTTGAAATCTTTCGTAGGTCTCGGCCAACTCCATTCTTTTTAGGTTTATCTCTTCTACTATAGGCTTTATTAAAACGAGGGTTTCTCTTGCGGTGTCCAAATCAAAAACCTTCATCCGCATTGAAATTAATTTATGGGAAATATTACGGTTGAGCAACAGTTTGGAGATATTACAGGCTCTAAACCAATCTGTTTTGCGTGTGTTAGAATGCCTTCCGCTGGGAAGGTTATACCGTTTACACCAGCATAAAGGGAGTAAAGATCAAGCTTTGTCCTTTCAGGTCCTGCAGGTCTTGCACACCCTATCACAACGGGAGTTTTGGGCAGTTTTTTCCTCGCATAAAGTATGACGTCTGCACATTCTTCGGCCTTTGGTGGGGGCAAAAGCTGAAACTTTGCCTTTCCGTAGTAGGGCATAACTACCACCAAAACCAAACCGTCCGGGTCAAATTGGGATATTATGTCTATTGCCTTTTGCTCTCCCAATATCTTTCCGTAATGCAATCCTATTATCACGTGTGGGACTATTCTGTGTCCGTATTCTTTGAGAAGCCTCAAAGACTCTTCGTAGTCCTTTGTGGATTTGTGGGGCAGTTTATAAACCTCTCTTATAGTTCGGTCGTCTCCGATGATATCTATGAGTACCGCATCCACCCCTGCTTCCTTTAGCCCTTCAGCCAAGGCTTTGTCTACCAACCCAACGTGGCATGTGGTCAAAAGTTTTAGTTCTTTCTTTAGATATTCTATAGCCTTAAAGAAGGGATAAAGTTCTACAACACCGTCTTTATTGGAACCACCGGATATGAGGATCCCATCTACTCCTTTAGCCTTTAGCTCCTCTCCCACTCTTTTTAACTCTTCGGGTGTGGTGGCGGGTATCATGTGCCAGAGAATTTTGGATGCGCAGTGATCACACATTAACTCACAGTTCCTTCCAGTTATGGAAACATCCACAAACTTAGGAGTGGTTTCTATGTAAAAGTCGTCCACCTGATAGTGTTTAAATCCTGGGCTGTAAAAGTGGATCTTCTTTCCAAAGTTTTCTTCCCTTATTCTGAAACCTTCAAGCAAACGCTCCAAGAGGTTGTAATCTAACCCTGTGTCTTCAAGGAGGGGAACAATCCCCTCCTGCATCTGTTTTATCCACACTTTATACCCTTTTCGTTGGCTACCTTCGTTAAAGCATCCACCGCTGCTTGTCCCGTCAAAAGGTTGTTTATCTCATCCGGGTTTGTTGGCTTTATCTTAACGATCCATCCTTGACCGTATGGGTCATCGTTTACCAAAGCAGGGTTTGTTTTTAAAGCTTCGTTGATTTCCACGATCTCTCCAGTTAAGGGTGTGGGAACCGGCCCTACCCATTTACCGCTCTCTATGGTCGCTACGCTTTTGCGTCTTTCTATGACCTTACCCACCTTTTTGGGTGTGTAAGCGACCAACCTTCCAGCCATTGCTGCGGCTATGGATGTTAGTCCTATGGTATAGGTGCCATCACCGTTGTCCTTTGCCCAGGTGAAGGCATTAGCCTCTGGGTCTACATCATAGAGCAAATCTTCTGGAATGTTGCATCCATTAACTACTGCCATACTACACCCTCCTTTTATAAGATTTTAAAATGTTAGCACTTTATCTGCCTCCATTGCCCTAAGGGCAAACTCACTGGCTGGCACAATACCGTCCAGCTCTGGAATAAGCTCTTCGGGTTTGTATCCCAAAGAGTCTATTGCTTGCTTGCAAGAATAAAACTTAACACCTGCCTGTTTAGCATCCTTCATAAAGTCATAGACAGTTTTTAATTTTTTCCCGTTGGGACTAAGACAATTTGGTTCCGCAGGGAGTATTTTCTCTGCCACACCTTTTTTTAAAAGCCTGGTTCCATCCATGTTAAAAAACATCTCTACATCCGCATCGTTAGAAGCCATTAAAGCTGCTATGTAAAAGGGGGAGGCACATCTCCAGGGAGTTTTTGGTCCGCTGGTCATTAGAATAATCACCTTCACGATTCTATTGCCCTCCTTGCTTCTTCTTCTGAAGGAACACCCACAAAGGTTAGCTTTCCGTCTATTATTGTGGAAGGCACAGCGCGCACCATAAGCTTCTTTGCCCACATCCTACCTTCAGGCTGGGCTACATCCAAAACCTCATACTTAAAACCGTACTCCTTTTGAAGCTTCTGCCAAAGAGCATCCGCATCCGGACAAGTAGCACACCACTGGGATACCAAAAGTATGACGTGCTTGTCCTTCGCTGCCATCTATGTACACCTCATACAGATTATATCCCATTCATCTATGTATTCTTTCATCTTTTCTATTGCCTGAGGTCCATAAAGCAAATCTTTTAAATCCCTTCCCAAATCCACAGGCTTCATTCTAACTATCCAACCTTCGCCATATGGATCGTAGTTTATTATATCAGGTTGTTCCAAAACCTTTTCGTTCCTATCCACCACTTCCCCTTCCACTAAGGCATTTATAGGTCCAGCCCATTTGCCACTTTCAAGGGAAGCAACTGGTTTGCCTTTTTTTATAAACTTACCTATGTCCTTTATACGGGCATGAAGCAAGCGCCCAGCGCGCACTTGCCCCACATCCGTCAAGCCCATAGTAACCGTTCCGTCTTCGTTTACCCTTAACCAAGTTTGGGTTTCTATCTCGTAATAAAGATCAAGTGGAATAATACATCCGTTGTATTCCCACTCCTTCTCCATATCTTAGCCTCAGGCCAAACCTAACCTTCTCAGCACGGGAAGAGGATCAGAAAGGTTGTCTTTGAGCTTTACGTCACTTGCGCTGTATCCAAAAGCTAAGCCAAGAAGCTGAGTAAAGTACGCCGCAGGTACATCCACATCTGGCACTCCCTTCATCATAAGCCTGTGTCTATACATCTCCAAGGAAGCATGGCACAGAGGACATTCTGTAGCTATTATATCCGCTCCATTCCTTTTAGCAGTTTGAAGGATCATCATCACAAACTTTTCAGAAACTTGCTCATCAGACAGAGAGTGAGGTCCTCCACAGCACTGAGTATGCATAGGCTCAAAGGGTACGCTGGTAGCTCCTGCCGCTTCCAATAAGGCGTTCATGTAGTATGGATGTTCGTCATCGTCCGCAGTTTCTCTCCTTCTGGGTCTTGCTTCCTCTTCCTGTCCTCCTGCGTGGGCGTAGGTTCTTGCGTAAAAGTGCGGTCTTGTATAAAGACAACCGTAATAGTTAGCAACCTTTAGACCTCTGAGTGGTTTTTTGGTTTTTTCCTTAACCTTTTGGGGACCTGCCTCGTGGTAGAACCACTCAAGAATGTGATAGGTTTGCGGTATTTTGTCCAATGGATCCACTCCACCTTCTTTCAGCAAAGCATTTACCTTTTCAAACACTTTGCTGTCAGTTTCTAAGAAGTATTCCGTTCTTTGCAGTGAGAAGGAACAGCCATTGCAAGGTGCCACTATCACATCATGCCCTTGCTTTCTTGCCAAAGACATGTTTCGGGCATTCAAGAGCAAGGTTCCCATAAAGGTTACGTTTTTTGACTCCATAGCACCACAGCAGTTGTAATCCTCTAAATAATCCAGTTCCAAACCAAGCTCTTTTGCTACTATTCTTGTAGAAACATCGTAAGCCCTTGCTGCACCTTCTAAGGAACAGCCAGGATAATACGCCACTTTTTTTCCTATAACACCCATTTTTAAACCTCCTTCAAGTTAATACTCCTTCTTCTTTCATAACCTTTCTTAGAACTTGTTTGAATTTGTTCCAGTTTTTGGTCCTTGGATGGAAGAGCATGTGCTTTGCGTTCAGTATAAGAAAATCCACATTCATAGACTTTATGGGCTTTAACACCAATTGCTTTAACCACTCTGGAGTTTCACCCATAAAAGGTATGGGTTTTTTGAGGATTGGGTCTTTAACCACTTTGTAACCTTGCTTTTCTATCCATCCAAAAAGTAGTTCTCCGTCTTCTATCCTTCCATATTCAAGCACGCTTTCTGTGAAGAACTTGTCAAACTTTTTGGAGGGATATTCGTCAATGAGTCCTTTCTTTGCCATAACCCTTAGGATAACCTTTAGCACCTCTTCCACAAGCACACCCTTTGGACACCTGTGGGTGCACTTATGACAGGACACACATCTCCACATTACATCCGCCCTTTTTTGAAGCTCATCTATCAACCCAAGCCTTGCCAAGTATATAAAGTGTCTTGGGTTGTATCTTTCGTCCCAATAGTTGTGCACAGGGCAAGATGCGGTGCAGTAAGAACACTGATAACACTGAACTATAGTCTTTCCGTCGGGAGACTCCATTATCTCCTTTGCAAAGTCAAGGTCGTAGTCGTTTATCACTCTTGGGAGGATGATCAGGTTCCAGTCTCCTGACACATCCACCCCGTCAATAACAAGTCTTTCTTTCCTTACAATTCTTTCTGGCTCTACCAAGCTTCTTTCGTGTATAGCCATGTTTAAACCTCCAACTTAATGTTTTCTGGTCTTTGGACCCCCAGGAGCCTCCTTGCCATAACGCCAGCGGGAGGGAAAAATCCCTTGGCACTGTGCATGGTAGATAAAGTCATGTAATCAACGTAAGTGGCGTATATCATGGCAAGGAAGATATCTACGAACAGATAGCCTTTAACTTTTATACCAAAGTCTAAGAGCTTTTCTTGAATTTGCTTGTAGATCTGCTCAAACTCCTCGTAAGTTTCTCCGTACATGTGCCTTTTGGGTGGTTCCTCTTTTAAGAAGACCACCGCACCACTTTCGCTTTCTGGATCCCATATCCAACTGGTCCAAAGAACGTAATCTTCTGGGAAGGTAAAGTGCAAAAGTTCAGAGGCCAGGTCTTTGGCTGCTTTTCTATCCACACCCCTTATGGACTTTACAAAGTTTTCCACCCTTTCTTCCCAGCTGTTTGCCTTTCCATAAAGCAGGTCGCTTATTGCCCTCTTCAGATTCTCCACACCCGTCTCCTCTATCAACCTTTGCCTTTTCCTTCTTACGGAAAAAACCTTTTCTAAGAGTTGGTCCAGATCTTCCTTGCTCAAAGAAGCAAGCCTTTCCTTGCTGAGGGTCTTTTGAAAAAACAGGGACTTGGCAAGGAGGTCCTTGTAAAACTCTTGGACAAACTCCTCACCTTCTCCTAAGATCTTTATCAAATAGTCCCTTACCAAAAAATCGTCTAAGGTAGTAACCTTTCTCATACAGTCACCTTTGCATTAAGAAACGCAGCAGCCTCTGCTCCTGCAGCTTCACCCTCAGAGAGAGAAGATTCTATATCTATGGGACCTTTACAGGCTCCAGCTATAAATATACCAGGCTTGTTGGATATTATGTTAGAGCCTGATTCTTCAGAAGGAATTAAGAACTTGCTGTCTGGGTCCTGGGCGAGTCCAAGGATCTTGGCAACCTTCTTTGTGCCTGCAGAAGGTTCCATTCCAAGCACGAGAACCACAAGGTCCATGGGAACCTCGGAGGGTCTTTGAACTATGGTGTCCTCATGCTTTACCCTTAACCTTCCGTCCGCAGGGCTGTAGGTGATTTCTGCAATCCTACCTCTGACATACCTAACACCGTATTGTTCTTGAGGTGCCCAATAGAAAGGATACTCCCAAGTGCCGTAGGTCCTCACATCCATGTAATAGCAGAAAACATCTACATCTGGATAGTGCTGTCTTATCTCCATTGCCTGAAGTCCAGACAGAGCGCAACCGTATCTACAGCAGTGCACGTTCGTTACCCCAAGCTGTCTATCCCTGGAACCTACGCAGAACACAAAGGCTACCCTCTTTGGAAGCTGACCGTTGGAAGGTCTGTAAAGCCTTCCTTCTTTGGAGAACATTTGCTCAAGCTCTAAGTTGGTTATCACGTCTGGATAAAGTCCGTATCCCAGCTCTCCCTTTCTTCTGGGGTCAAAGTGTTCAAAACCAGTTGCAACTACTATTGCACCCACTTCGTGAGTTTCACCGTTGGAAAGTTTGACTCTGTAGCTTCCGGGTTCTCCTTCGCAGGCTTCTAGTTCGGTTCTTAACTTCACCTGCACGTTTGGATTGCTCTCCACTTCCCTTATGTAGGGACCCAGCACTTGCTCCGGCTTTAGCTTTCTGGGTATTAGCGTGTGGTAGTGATTGAGCACAGGGTTACCACCCAGCCTGTCTTCCTTTTCCAATAGGATGGTTTGGATGCCAAGCCTTCCGAGAATCCTCGCTGCACCCAAACCTGCAGGACCGCCACCTATAACCAATACACTCTTTGCCATAACAAAACCTCCAAAAGTTGTTTATAAAATGGGGGCATAGCCCCCAAAAAAGCTTAGGACTTAAACAGCGGTATGTTGGCAGTGGCAGAAGCTTTCGGCTTTCCGGTGGAAGTTCTGCTGTAAGGCTCGTAAAGGTCATACTCCTTGAAGAATTCCATAAGCTCGTCGTATTTGCCAGCCTTTTCAAGCTCGCTTATGTACTTGACCGTGTCTTCCCACTCTTTCTTTAGCTCTCTCCAGTTGGTTATACCCATCTTTTCAAGGAGTGGTTCATAATTAGAGCAGTTCCAGTAAAGTTGGACCACTTTAAACGGATGTGCTCCACAAGCCAACGCTGCAAACATAACATCAGACATAACCGCTACCGGGTAATACATCCCGTGAGCTTTTCCTATCCATTGGTTCTTTTCAAAGGTAGTGGTGCATCCTGTATCGTGGGTTACTATCAGGTCCGCCTTAACCTCTTCTGCGATTACTTTGAGTTTTCTTTGAATAGCCATAGACCTGGTAAATTCTCTTTCTGTTAGAATGTGCCTGAAACCAAAACCACAACAGTCATACCAGGTAGAGTAATCCACCACTTGTGCTCCTAAGGCTTTCACCACAGCGGTAGATGCAGCAGGTCTTTGACCGTTATAAACCTCTGGATCATAAGGATAGTCATCTGCGATCATTTTGTAGGTATGGCATGCGTTGTGTATGGCAACCCTCACGTTTGAAACATCTATTCCTTTTGCCTTTCCTTCTTTTTCGTACAGCTCTTTTATGTGGTAACGCATTGCATGGACCCACTCGGAGTAATGAACTATTTCCTGAGGAATGACTATTCTTCCATCTTCAGTGAGCCTTCCCAGTTTCTTTAGAATAGGCTTTACCGCATCTCTGAGTTCTTTGTTCATTATGAGCTGTTCTCTAGTTTCTTTGTAAGAACCAAAGGAAGTTCCACAGTGAATGAGCGGATAGTATCCTGTTTTCCAAGCTTGGTGCATGTTTCTGAGCCAAACTGCTGCAAGGGCTACCGGGTTAGAAGTGCCAGAACCGTGATAGTTCCAAGCGGTGCAGGAGGTTTGGTGTGGCTCGTTTAGATAGTCAAGTCCAAACTTGTTCATAAACCAGAAAATTGACGCTGGATATCCGGGAATGTTTCCACATTGCCCACAGGACTTATGATGCCAAAGTTTGTTGGTGGGAATAAGCTTTATCCTTCCAGTCCTTGTATAAACCGCTATAGGCTTGTGTTCTTCTGTGATCCTGTGTATGAGAATTTCTCCTTTTGCTTCCAGCTCTTCCATCATTTCAAAGATGTGGTCGTAATGGGCGTCGTGTTCCTTTACGGGAAAGGGTGGCTCTTCGGGGTATCTGAGAATACCCCCACGGCTAACGTAACCCCATTTAGACTCTAACTTGGCATGTGCCATGATAAACACCTCCTTAAGTTTTTTGGGCTTTAAACCCTTTTGTAAGCTTACTCTTCTTCTCCATAGAGCTCTTCGTACCTTTCTTCGTTTTCTTCTACGATGTCCATAATGACGTTGTACAGATTTGGGTCAAGTTTTTCAAGCATTTCAAAAATACCAGTTTCTCTCCAGATGGTGTACATTTCTATGGCAGTCTCCAGAGAAACTTCCCATGCGGTTTTGACGGATTTTCCTACGTCAAAGGGTATAGCAAGCCTTTTGGCTCTTAGGTTTTCCATGTTGTCTGCCATCTTTGGACCCCAGTCCGGGAAGAAGTCTGGCTGAAGCATGTCCGCAGAGAGCTGGTTTCCTGTTGTCATGACCTTCAGAAGAACCCTTCCGTAAGGTTTTAGAAGGTCCTTTGTAGCCTCAAAGGCATTCCGCACAGCAACCTCTCTCATTATGGCAACTAATCCACCTGGATTATTCACAAAGGGACACCTAATCCAACAGGTAAAACACTGAGAGCATGCCCATATGTATTCGTGCATCATATCATATAGCACTTCCACGTCGTCTTCCAAAAACCTCTGAACTATTTCCCTTGGAGAATAATCAAAGAATCTATTGGAAGGACAGGATGCGGTGCATACGCCACAGTTGAGACAGCCAAAGATGTACTCCTTAAACCTAAAATCTGATTTTACCTCTTCTATGATCCTAACCTTTTCCTCCCAAGGAACCATTTTGGTTTTTTCAGAAATGGGTAGGTTGTATCCATAGTTGTGGCCATCCATAGCATAACCTCCTACGCTTTATAAACTTATGAAAAACTTCGAAAAAATCAATTAAGTTTTGCTTATAAATATATAAAGATTTGCTTATAAATACGCCAAAAAAATTATAGGGTAATAACCGCATACTCGCCACTCATAAGCTTGTCCAAGAAGGCCGCACCACCTATTATACCGTCGCACAGTTCAGGGTTTACGTCTTCTTTCTTATAGATATCTGTTAGGTCCAAAGAAGGCACGCAAAGGTAGATCTTCACGCCTGCTTCCTTAGCCATCTTTATAAAATCATAAACTGTTTGCTCCACACCAGGTCTTACCTTAACCTTTTTGGCATTATCCCTCATAAGCAGAAATCCAGCCTCAGACGTTATGACCATCTCCACTTCGTAATCCATAGTGGTGGCGGCAGTTGCCAAGAAGAATGGCGCACCTGCCTGTGGGTTGATAAGCTCACCAGTGGTTGGCTCTGCCCTTTCAAAAAAAGGCACAGTGAGGATGTAAAAAAGCAGCTTTTCGTAAGCCATATGTCTCCTCCTTACACAAAGATTATCATCGGTTTTTCGGAATCTAAGACGTAATTAAAAAATGTTGCCGCACCTGCAGGAGGTTCAAGACCATCTATAAGGTCCTCATATTTGTAGCCGAAAAGCTCCATAGTCATTTGGCAAGGTATTAACTTTACGTCCGCTTCTTTACAAGCTTCCAAAAGTTCTGGAATACTGGCTACGCCATGCTCTTTTATGGTTTTTTTCATCATATAAGTCATAAGGTCCGTCATACCCGGAATGATACCCATTATCTGTGGAGGACCTGGAAATATGGAAGATATAGCGTTGGTAATTGGGTTTTGCATGGAAGGTGGAAAAGCCATAGGCATTGCTGGATTGCCTATGGGGGCAATCTTTAGCTGGTGCATCTTTTGCTTGTGGATGATGTTTAGCCCGTAGAAGGTGAAGAATATAGCGGTTTCCACACCAAGGGATGCGGCTGTAGAAGCCAGTATTAACGGCGGATAAGCCATATCGAGTGTTCCCTTTGTAGCTATTATAGCCAGTTTTTCTGGCATATCTATCCCTCCCTATTTCTTCCTTACGTAGAAGATTATCTTACCGCCTTCTTCTACAACTTCTAATAACTGATGTCCCGTCCTGTTGCAGAAAGCGGGTATGTCCGCCTTAGCTCCTGGATCTGTGGTTATTATCTCCAGCACTTGACCAGATTGAAGCTCTTCCAAAGCCTTTTTTGTCTTTAATACTGGAAGAGGGCAATTTAGACCAGATGCATCTAAGGTTTTGTCAGGTGTAACTGTAGCCATCTTAATACCTCCTTAAGGTTTAATAAACTATTATAAATCCTGCAAAGCTTGTATTCTAATAGAAATTCTTTATGCTATTATAAGTTAAGCTTATGAGAAAGAGCTTCTATCAGTTTATGAAAGAAAAATCCCTTAGATATTATACAGAGTGCGAAGATATAGGGAAAGACTTTTTTACCTCTCCTGAGCTTGACAGTATATTTGGGCACGCTATCGGAGAACTGATCTTTAAGCTTATTGGAGACTACAAAAATCCCACCATACTTGAGCTTGGGGCTGGCAGGGGAACTCTTGCCTACGATATACTGAGTTTTTTAAAAACTAACCATCCCAGTTTTTTTGAAAGGATAAGGTATCTTATATACGACTTTAGTCCAAAGCTCAGAGAAAGACAGAGGCAAGTTTTAAAGGTTTTTGAGGATAAAGTTGGCTGGGTAGATGAGCTTCCATCCTTCTCTGGCTTGGTGTTGTCCAACGAATTTTTTGACTGTTTTCCAGTAAAGTTGGTAAAAGATGAAACTGAGCTTTACTTAGAAGACGGAAAAGAGGTTTGGTTGCCTTTAAGTGACGAAAGGGTTAAACAGTACATGACGAGGTTGAACCTAAGAAATCCCGGTGTGGTTTATGAGATCTGTTTGGATTGTGTGGATTTTTTAGAGAGACTCTCAAAGAGCTTAAAAAAGGGCTTCATACTTACCATAGATTATGGATACCTTGAACCGCCTGCTTTGGGTACAGTGATGGGATACAAAGGACATAGGCTCGTAAAAAACTTGTATTCAGAAGAGGTTTTTGACATAACCGCAGGTGTAAATTTCAGAGCTTTGATGGAGTATGGAAAGGACTTTGGCCTTGAGGTGGTCTTCTTTAAAAATCAGAGGGACTTTCTTCTTTTTTCTGAGGTTTTCAAAAGGGAGTTGGAACGTTTGACCGAAAGACAAGATCCAGAAAGCATAGAAAGACTTTCAAGGATAAAGACAATGCTTATAAGCATGGGAGAAAGGTTTAAGGTTCTTCTTCAGAGAAAATGTAGTGCATAATTTCTTCAAAGTTTTTTTCGTAAGCAGGAAAGCCCTCCAGCTCTTGGCTTAGGCTTATCCTCTTAAAACCCTTCTTTGACTTCCAACCTTCCAAAAGCACGAAGTCAAAATCTGGAAAAAGCCTTTTTGCTATATCCTCTATATCCTCTTCCGTCCTTTCATAAACTGTTAGTTTGTTTTGAGACAGAATAGCTACTTTGGGTAGAATGCTAAAGAGTCTGTGAGTGTCGCTACCTTCTTTGTCTGTAAGTGCGTGACCCTTAGGATCGTGTTTTATGTATGCTACTTTATATCCCATTTCCTTTAGTTTTTTGGACACTTTCTCTATTAGCGTAGTTTTCCCACTGTTGTGATGGCCAACGAAGAAGATAAGATTGGGCATAGCGGTTATTAATGTTAAACTAATTTCTTAATGATAGAGTTCATGAGATACAGAAATTATGCCTATGCGGTTTCCTTAACACTTGTGCTGTTGTCTGTTTTTTTGATCTTTTGGAAAGGTCTAAACTTAGGTTTGGATTTTACTGGGGGAACCCTTATTGAGGTAAAGTTTGAAAAACAGGTTAGCTTGGGGGAAATAAGGAAGAGATTGGAGGAAGTTGGTATTAAAGCCTTTCAAGTTCAAGATACTGCTCAGGGCACAGTTATAATAAGGCTAAGGCTTGATGAGCCAAAGGATAAGGCTATTTCTTCCCTCAAGGGCTTTGGAGAACATCAAGTGCTTAGAGTAGAAAGCATAGGAGGGGTCATAAGTAAAGAGCTAAGAAGCAAAGCTCTGTGGGCCATAATAACAGCCCTTCTTGGGATTCTTGTGTATCTTGCCTATAGGTTTGAACCAATTTGGGGTTTAGGTGCCATTCTTGCCTTAGCCCATGACGTTGTTATCGTAGTAGGAGCCTACTCTTTAACTCAACTTGAGGTTAGTTTGGATGTTATAGCTTCTGTGCTGATAGTTGCTGGGTATTCGGTAACCGATACGGTGGTTGTTTTTGACAGAATTAGGGAAAATCTGAGGATCAGGAAAGGTTTAAAGCTAAAAGAGGTCATTGACCTGTCTATAAATCAGACTCTTTCGAGGACAATAATGACCTCTGTAACCACCTTTGTTGTTTCAGCAGTGCTTTTTGCCATTGGAGGTCCTGCACTCTCTAAGGTGATATTTGCCTTTGTGGTGGGTGTGGTGGTAGGAACGCTATCTTCTATATTTGTAGCAAGTGCTTTTGTGTTGGATATAAAAAGACTGGTGGTAAAAGAAGAAGTGACCTGATGCTTTTGATCAAAGAGTTTGACGATAAAGACAATTTTTATAGGTTTCTGAAGGAAAGGGTTGGTGTTTTTTTTAAAGAGGCCGAACAGAGAAGTTTTGAAGGTATTCATAGGGTTGTCTATTTGGAAAAAGACTTGGATCCTTCAAAGGTCTTTGAATGCGCTCGGCAGGCGGGAGTCCATGCCTTTTTTAACGAGAAAAAGTTTGCCCTTTCTGGGACAGAAGCGCAGATAAGACAGTTTTGTGGTTGTCTTTCTGCATACTACAAGGATCTCTCCGTTCAAATTTTGGAGGCGCTCATAAGATACAGAAAAAAGTCCTTTAAGCTTCAGTATAACTACAAAATCTTACCCTTAGGCATAAAGACTGCCATCATGGGCGTGCTAAACGTTACACCGGACTCTTTTTCTGACGGTGGGCTGTATTACGATAAAAACACCGCAGTAAAAAGGGCGGTGCAGATGGTGGAGGAAGGAGCAGACATAATAGATATAGGGGGAGAATCCACAAGGCCCGGATCGGAAAGAATAGATGAAGAGGAAGAGCTAAGAAGAATTTTGCCCGTTTTGAGGGAAGTAAGAAAAGAACTACCAAAGGTTTGGATATCCATAGACACCTACAAAGCAAGCGTAGCCAAAGTGTGCTTAGAAGAAGGGGCGGACATGATAAACGACATAAGCGGTGGAACTTTTGATGAAAGGATGTATGATGTGGTATCTAAATACAACTGTCCTTACGTCATAAACCACATAAAAGGAAGGCCAGAAGACTGGAAGAAAATGCCTATAGTTTATGACGATGTGGTTTATGAATCCATTCAATGGTTTTGGGAAAGGATAGAGAACTTAAAGGCTAAAGGCTACAGAGGAAGTTTTATCTTGGACCCGGGCATAGGTTTTGGGAAACTACCAGAGCACAACGTGGAGATAATCAAAAGGTTTAACGAATACAGGATCTTTGGGGCACCGCTTATGATAGGGGTCTCAAGGAAGTCCTTCATAGGTTTGATTTTGGAGGGGCTTTTGAAAAAGAAGACAGAGCCAAAGGAAAGGTTATACGGAAGCTTGGGAGCCCTTGCCCTTGCAGTTATAAAAGGAGCGCACATAGTAAGAGTGCATGACATAGCACAAACAAGAGAATTTCTTGCCCTATTGGACACGGTTAGAACCTATGGAGATTTTTAAATTCTTCTCTTACAAAGATATCTTAGACATACTCGGTGTTTCTGTAATCGTCTATACAGTCCTTTACTTTCTCAGGATAACCAAAGGGATGCAAATACTTAAGGGATTGATCTTGATTGCCATAGTTTGGGCCATAGCGTTCTTTTTAGACCTGAAGGCGGTTTCCACCATCTTTGAAAAGTTTTGGACTGTGGGATTGTTTTCCCTTATCGTAATCTTTCAGCCGGAGATCAGAAAAGCTCTTACCAGGCTTGGGCAAGCTACAAAGTTTTCTCCTTCAAGTTCTGTAGAAGAAAGGGTCATTGAAAGAATAGTTCGTGCATGTTCTTTTATGTCCGAAAGACAAATAGGAGCTTTGATAGTGATAGAGAGAAATCAGGATTTAGAGCCACTGTTGGAGGGATGTGTCAAGCTTGATGCGATTGTCTCAATAGAGCTAATTATAACACTTTTTGACCCTTTGACTCCTTTGCACGACGGTGCGGTGGTCATCAAGGGAGATCGTATAGCTTATGCGTCCTGTGTCCTTCCTCTCTCTAAGTCCCAAGACATACCAAAAAAATACGGCACAAGACACCGGGCTGGTTTAGGTATATCGGAAGAATCGGATGCAGTATCTATAATAGTTTCTGAAGAAACTGGAGAGATATCCGTAGCGGTTGGTGGCAAACTTCACAGGAACTTAGACCCAGAAGGGCTAAAGTTATTGCTCTTTAAAGAGTTGGGAGTTAATAAATAAATTTAAATTTATGCAGCTCAAACAGGTCCTCAAGACGAAAACTAACCTGGCGGTATTGCTCGGACCCCAACTAAAACTTTTGAGCAAAAGTATTGGTGCCCTCCTTGAAGAATTGGAGAAGGAAGAAAAGGAAAACAGCTACGTAATTCATTTTTCCGGTAAAAGACTCAGAAGTTTTTTCTACGAAAAGTTACCCTTGGCAGAACCTCCAGCACGGCAACAACTTTGGGAAAGTATCTTAAACCAACTAAGAGTAGAGCTGGATGAGTTTGAGTTTGAAATAGCTCAGGCTATTCTTGAGAACTTGGACGATAGGGGCTTTTTTGTGGGAAGTGAGGAGGAGATTGCAAAACGTTTTAATGTCCACAGGGATGTGGTAGAAGATATTAGAGAGTTTATTATGACCGAACTGGAGCCCGTTGGCATTGCATCAAAAGACTATCAAGAATTCATCTTAGTTCAGATAAAGGAGATGTACCCGGAAAGGCCTGAACTTTTGGAAAGGATCGTTGAATACTTTAAAACTGGTAAGATGTATGAAGATTTAAAAAAATTTCTGCAAAATCTTAGGCTTATACCCTTTGACTATGTGGATGTAATATACAGCGGAGGAAGTGTGGATATAGTCATCGAGAGGGATCAGGAGGATTGGCTTATATTTTTGGCAGATGATTTTGTGGAGTTTTCTGTAGATGACAGAGCGCCGAACACAGAAGAGGAAAAAGAAAAGAGAAACAGAGCACTAAGGATAAGGGAAATTTTACAGATGAGAAGAAGGATCCTTAGAAAGTCTGCAGAGCTTTTAGTTGAAAGGCAAAAGGAGTTCTTGCTTGGAAAGGGGCCTTTAAGGGCATTGAATCTTGGAGAGCTGGCTCAAGAACTTAACGTAAGTCTTTCAACAGTAAGCAGGGTGGTGTCCAACAAGTATGTTAAAACTCCGGTGGGCGTTTATCCTTTAAGGTTCTTCTTCCAAAGGAGGACAAAGGATGGGCTTAGCAAAGAGGAAATACTTCATGCTATGAAGGAGATTTTAGCGGAGGGGAAAAGCTTGAGTGATGCCAAAATCTGTGAGTTTTTAAGAGAAAGAGGGATAAACATTGCAAGGAGGACGGTATGCAAATACAGAAGGATGTTAGAGAGAGGATAAAAAAACTTCTTGTAGAGCACAGGTTGGACGGTTTTCTCTTTAGCTCTCAGGCAAATGTGCTCTACATTTCAGGATTTAGATCCTCAAATGCCTATGTTCTTGCTACTGCTGAAAAATTCTACTTTTTTACAGACGCAAGATACTATGAGAGGGCAAAGCAGAAGCTTAAGGAAAGTTGGGAGCTTGTGCTTTTAGAGTCAAAACCTCTAAGGACCATAAAGCAAACTATAAAAAATCAGGGGTTAAAGGTTGTAGGTTTTGAGAAGGATAGGGTAAGCTGTGCCCTCAGGGAGTCTCTTAGGTCCAAGGGAATAATCTGGAGAGGCTTTTCTAACTTCATAGGCAAGCTTAGAGCTGTCAAAGGGGAAGAGGAAATAAACGTAATGAGGGAAGGTGTGAGAAAATCTGACGAAATATACAGAGAGCTTTTGAGTTTCATAAAGCAGGGTATGAGCGAATTGGAGGTAAGATCCTTTATAGTGAGTAGAGCGCTGAGCTTAGGAGCCTTTGGCGAGAGTTTCCCTGCCATCGTAGCTTTTAAGGAAAGTTCTGCGGTGCCTCACTGGGAAACATCCAACAGAAGAATAGAGGGAAAAGGTCCCCTTTTGATAGACATGGGCATTCTTTACAATCACTACTGCACAGATTTTACAAGAACTATTTTCATAGGGAAGGCGGACGATGAATTCAAGAAAGTATATCAAATAGTCAGAGATGCCCATCTTTACGCCTTAGAGAAGGTAAAGGTTGGAACGCCAATAGGTGAGGTGGATAAAGCCGCAAGGGATTACATAAAGAGAAAGGGATACGGAAAGTATTTTACCCACAGCACTGGGCACGGTGTGGGTATAGAGATACACGAATTTCCAAGGGTTTATTCCAAAGGAAAGGATGCATCTGTTCCCATAGAAGAGGGTATGGTTTTTACTATAGAGCCCGGTATATACTTACCTGGAAGGTTTGGAGTAAGGCTTGAGAACATGGTGGTTGTCAAAGGTGGAGTAGGAAATGTGCTTTCGGAGATCTCCCTTGACCTTGTGGAGATTTAAGATATAATAATTTCTATACGCGGGGTGGAGCAGCCTGGTAGCTCGTCGGGCTCATAACCCGAAGGTCGCGGGTTCAAATCCCGCCCCCGCAATATTAAAGGAAGTGATTCATAATTTCCACTACAAATTGCACATACACAAAGCTAAGCATCATCCCAAAGCTTACAGCAGAAAAGGCAAAGTTTGGGTTTAGGTTATACCTAAGTGCAAGCACTGCAGAAAACATCATAGGTGGCATTGCAGATTCCAATACAGAAACTTTTGCAGCAACTTCTGGCAACTTAAAAAGCTTTACCACAGCGAGCGAAACAAAAAAGCTTACAAAGATTTTTACAAATACTGCCAAGAAAGAAAGCTTAAGATTCTTTTTTATTCCCATTAAATCAACGCTTAAACCTAAGGCAAAGAGTACTACAGGTAGTGTGGATAACGCTACAAAATCCAAAGCTTCAGCTAAGGTGGGGGGTATTTCAAAAATCTTTATTAAACCGAGAACCAATCCTAAGAAGGGTGGAAATAGGAGAACTTCCTTCAGGTTAGGCTTACCGCTGGCAATCATAATACCCAAGCTGGATACTAACAAAAAGGAGCCGATGTTGTCGTAGATTATGGCAATCTGCAACCCTTCTTGTCCAAAGTAGGTGTAAGCGTAAGGATAGCCGAGAAAGGCGGTATTGCCAAAGGAGGACACTAAAAGAAAAGTTTTTGTATCTTTACTGCTTAGTCTTAGTAGCTTTGCGATGGTAAAAGCAAAGAACATACAAGCCAGTATTGAGATCCAAGCAACAGAAGAAACCTTTAGGATATCTGCGTTCATCTTTATATCGTATCCCGCTTTGAAGGATAGAATGGGCAAAGAAAAGAAAAGGACATAGTCTATAAGCACCCTTTCTTGTCCTTTTTTGAATACTCCAATATGTTTTAAAAGGCTTGCGCCAAACACGGGAATGATTATTTCAAGCATTTGGAAAAGCTTCTTGTAGTTTTCTCTTTGCCATGTATGGCAAACCAAGATGTTTTCTTAGGGCATCTTCCAAATACTTTATGGGCAACAGATTTTGAGGAGATCTTGTATCCTGAAAGGGACTGCTTGCATACAAAGGTAGTAATCCTGCGGTCCAATCTGCGATCTTTTTTACCTTTTCAAAGTCTTGTTCCCTGAACATCTCTATTCTTACCAAACCACCCATCCCTTCACTATCGTTAAGCTTTACATACCAAGTATACTTCTCCCACTCCTGTTTTTCCTCAATCTTTTCTTGGTGATGGACCTTTATAATGGGTGTCCTCTCCCCTTTCTTTAGTTCTTGGAGTAAATAAGCATATTCCCTGCTTACAAAAAGTTTTTTCATAGTCTTTATAATTCCTATGCAGTTAGCACCTTTTATTTTATACCTTAGCGTGCCATCGCATACTATTAAGTCTGGCTTTTTCTTATCCCACAAGCTTTTTGCCACCTTCGCCTCCTCTTCCCTGAGCAAACCCAAAAGACCCAAAGATAATTCAGTGTCCATGATAATTTTTATCTCATAGTCTAAGTTTTCAAAAGCCTTTTCCTCTATTGGACCGTTTATAGCAAAGATCTTCTTGACCGTTGTTTCACAAAGTGCATCTTTCAAAAGGTTTAAACTGTTCGTTTTTAGAAGGATTGCCCCAGCTCCAAGGGTAGCAAAGACACCTCTGTAGGAAGTTTTAGCCCTATCGTCCCATACGTAAGCCATGTAGTCTATACGCCTAACTCCATCCACAAAGGCTATGGTAAAACCTTCCTCCGGCAGATAACCTTTATAGGGGCGCTCTTCTTCAGCCAAGCCAGCAAATTGTTCAGACTCTTCGTATTCAATAGATTCTATATCTTCCACTTCCCATGCCTTCAGGCTTACCTTATATACCATCTTTCATTTTCTCCGATTACTGTTTTGCCTGTGATGTCTATGAAAGCTGGAAATAAAGGCATAAAAATTAAGTATAGTACAAAAAGAGGCTGTTCGAAAAAATCCTTCAGGCAGTGCTGAGTAGTTATAATAAAAGCCTGATGTATGTAAGCGTGCAGTTTAAACTTCAATTGAATAGTCCTGACAGAAAAAAGCTTTTGGAATTAATGCATAAGCGATCATCTGTCATAAGATCAGCTTATAAACTGCTAAAAACCAAAAACTCCCATAACCAAATATACCAAAAGCTAAGACAACTTTTTCCTGACCTACCTACCAGATACATAGACTCTGCTATCTACAAAATGCTTGGCAAGTTCTGAAGTCCGCCCTCCTCTTCCCTGTTCTTAGAAAGGTTCTACCAAGGGACCTTTCTCCTCTTCCGCTTGTGCTTGTGGAAGCCCTGTGGGACAGGATGAGGAGAAGGTTAGTTCCCTTAGAGGTTGGGGGGACGTCCCAATGAGGGGATTTTTTCGAACAACCTCAGTACAAAAATCACGGGAAAACCAAAATGTAGAGTGTGAGCTTTGTTACCTATGTGATTAGCCTCTTTGAAAATGCCCTCTCAAAGAAGTTATAAGGTTAAACTAAAAAACACTTCATAAAAAAATGGATTCCAAGGAGGTGGCACATGAAGGTTATCAAAAGATCTGGTTCGGCTGAAAAACTTGATATATCAAAAATTCGTGTAGTAATAGATTTTGCATGTAAAGGTTTGAGAGTGGATCCGATGGAGCTTGAGCTGGATGCACAAATTCAGTTTAGAGATGGCATAACAACAAAAGAAATTCAACAGCTTTTAATAAGAACTGCCGCTGAAAAAGTTTCTCCCGAAAACCCTGATTGGACTTTTGTTGCAGCAAGATTGCTTTTGTATGACTTATACAAAGATGTAGGGCATCTAAGAAACTACAAAGTAAAAGACAAAATAAACGGAAAATACAAACCATACAATCCTGAAAGTTTTTATCAACTTATAAAAACCTACACAGAAAAAGGTATATACGGAGAATATTTGCTCAACAACTATTCAAAAGAAGAAATAGATGAGCTTGCAAAATACATAAAACCTGACAGAGATCTGCTTTTTAATTACACAGGTATAAAAGTGCTTTTTGATAGATATTTGGTTAGAGATGAAGAAGGGAGAGTTATAGAGTTGCCACAAGAAATGTATATGCTTATTGCGATGACGCTTGCTATTCCTGAAAAGAAAGAAGAAAGATTAGTGTATGCAAAACAATTTTACGATTTACTTTCTAAGCACGAAGTATCTCTCGCAACGCCTACTTTAATGAATGCAAGAAGACCGCACACTCAACTTAGTTCTTGTTTTGTTTTAACTGTGGATGATGATTTGTATGATATTTTTGATAATGTTCAAAAAGCAAGTCAAATATCAAAGTTTGCAGGAGGTCTTGGTGTATATCTTGGTAAAATAAGAGCTACAGGAGCACCAATTAGGAAATTTAAAGGAGCAAGTTCAGGAGTTATTCCAATAGTGAGAATTCTTAATGATGTGATGGTTTATGTAGATCAACTTGGTATGAGAAAAGGTTCTGCGTCAATAACTCTTGATATATGGCACAAAGATGTTCTTGACTTTTTAGAAGTAAAAACTAATGTAGGAGATGAAAGAAAGAAAGCTCACGATATACATCCTGCGATAGCTATACCTGATCTTTTTATGAAAAGGCTTAAAAATCGTGAAAATTGGACACTTTTTGATCCATACTACTGTAAAAATGTTAAAGATGGTAAAAATCTTGAAGATTTTTATGGAGAGGAATTTGAAGAGCTTTACTTAAAACTTGAAAAAGAACTGCCAGATTATGCAAAGAAAACTATTCCTGCCTTTGAACTTTGGAAAAGATTATTAACAGTTATTTTTGAAACAGGAGAACCATATATATTCTTTAGAGATACTGCAAACAAACTAAATCCAAATAAACACTGTGGAATGATTTATTCGTCTAATCTTTGCCATGAAATAGTGCAAAATCAAAGTATAACTAAACATATATCAGAAACACTTTCTGAAGATGGAACTATAACTCATACGAAAAAATCTGGCGATGTAGTAGTGTGTAATCTTGGTTCTATAAATCTTGGTAAAGTTTGGAAAAAAGAAGACTTAGAAAAGGTTGTACCATTGCTTGTGCGTATGCTTGACAATGTTATTGAAATGAACTTTTATGCGATAAAAGAAGCAGAATATACAAACAAACGCTACAGAGCTATAGGTATAGGAGTAAGCAACTATCATTATTGTCTTGTAAAAAATGGTATTCAGTGGGAAAGTGAAGAACACTTAAAATTTGCTAACGCACTTTTTGAAAGAATAGCCTATTATGCTATAAAAGGCTCTAATCAACTTGCAAAAGAAAGAGGTAAATATCCATTGTTTGAAGGTTCAGATTGGAGCAAAGGTATATTCTTTGGAAGAACTGCCCAAGAAAATCAAAAACTATCTGAAGAAAATAAAAACTATCTTGATTGGATAAATTTGGCAGAAGAAGTTAAAAAGTATGGAATGAGAAATGCTTACTTACTTGCGTTAATGCCTACAGGTTCTACATCGCTTATTATTGGTGCAACTCCTTCAATTGATCCAATTTTTGCAAAGTTTTACAAAGAAGAAAACATGTCAGGCATACTTCCACAAGTTCCACCAGAAATAGACAAATACTTTTGGCACTATAAATCTGCCTACAACATAAACCAAGAGTGGTCTATAAAAGCGGCCGCTGAAAGACAAAAATGGATAGACCAAGCTCAAAGTTTAAACTTGTTTATAGATCCAGAAAACATAGATGGCCCAACTCTTTCAAGACTTTATGAACTTGCTTGGGAACTTGGTCTGAAGACGGTTTATTATTGCAGAAGCAAAAGCTTAACTGATATAGAAGAGTGTGAAAGTTGTGCAACATGAGATTGATAGAGCTTGTTATTTTTGACCTTGATGGCACTTTGGTAGATTCTGCACAGGATATAGCCTTACACGTTAATAAACTTTTATTGGAGCTAAAAGGTAAAGCGGTTCCTCTGGAAGAAATCAAAAGCAATATAGGAGACGGTGCAAGAAACCTTCTGATGAATTTCTTCAAGCCCGAGGAGTTAGAGCAGGCTTTGGAAATGTTCCTGTCCAATTACAGGGCAGAACCTGTGGTATATTCCAAGCCTTACGAAGGTATAATGGAAACGCTTAAAGGACTTTTAGAGAGGGGCGTTTTTCTTGCGGTCGCTACAAACAAGCCTCATGACATAACCCTAAAGGTGCTTGAAAAGTTAAATATGCTTGATTTCTTCCACGAAGTGATAGGAGCAGATGTTCTGCCAGAGAAGAAGCCTTCCCCTATGCCCCTTTTGGAGATAGCAAAAAGGTTGAAAGTAGAGCCTGCAAAAGCACTTATGGTGGGAGATTCAAAAACTGATATTGAGGCAGGTATAAGGGCTGGTATGAAAACAGCCCATGTCAGCTGGGGATACAAACCGCCAGAAATTACCCCCGACTATACACTAACCCATCCTTATCAGCTTTTGGAGCTAATCTAACATGTTATAATCTTTCATAAATGTTGGCTCTCCTTTTCTTCATTCTATTGGTCTTTTCCTGTGCCAAAAATGAGACAAAAAATAATTCCCAAAAGCCAACAGAAAAAACGGTTATAACCACCTACACCCTATCTTCCCAAGAGGTACAGCTGTATTATCAGACCAAAGGATACTTTGAAGCTTTTAAGGACGTTTTCTTAAAACCAGAGGTTTCCGGTAGAGTAGTAGAACTTTACGTTGAGGAGGGAAGCTTTGTCAAACAGGGACAGCCTCTTTTGAGGATAGACTCCTCCGAATACGAGAATACCTTAAGACAGCTGGAAGCTCAACTGGCTCAGGCAAAAGCAAACTATGAAAATCAAAAGGCTTTGGTGGAAAGAAGAAAAATGCTCTTTGAGAGAGACCTAATAGCCAAAGAGGAGTACGAAAACGCCTTGGTCCAGCTGAGAGTTCAGAAAGAGCTAATAAACTCCATAAACGCTCAGATAGCAAACATAAAACTCCAGCTTTCAAAAGCGACCCTGAGAGCGCCCTTTTCTGGATACATAGCCCAAAGGTTGGTGAGCTTAGGCGATTATGTGACTACCCAAACCCAAACTTTTAGGCTTGTTACCTTGGACCCTATAAAAGTAGTTTTCCAAATACCTCAGGAGTTTGTTTCTTTTGCAAAGCTTGGAACTTTGGTTGATGTGGAAGTGGATGGTGTTGGCGTTTTCAAAGGTTCTATAATCTTTGTCTCTCCTGTGGCGGACCAAAGCAGGTTAATCACACTAAAGGCAAGGTTGGAAAACTCAAAAAATCTTCTAAAGCCCGGTATGTTTGCGGTGGTTAGTTTGCCAACGGAAAAAGTCTCTGCCTTTGCGGTGCCAGAAAGGGCATTAGTCCTTAGAGGAACAAAGAAAATAGTATGGAAGGTGGAAGAAGGCGGTAGCGTGGTTCCCGTGGAAGTGCAGGTGCTCAGACAAGAAAGGGCAATAGCTTACGTAAAGGGGGACCTTCAGGATGGGGACAGAATAGCCCTCGAAAATGCTTCCATACTTAGAGAAGGTGCAAAAGTGGAGATAAAACAATGAGTTTTTTAATGCTTTTTCTTTTTTACCTTAGCCTTTCCTTTGCGATCACCATAGAGGAAGCTGTTGAGATAGCAAAAAAACAGGCAAATCAGATAAAGCTTTCGGAAATTGAGATAAAAAAAGCTGAAGAGCAGTTAAGAAAGGCCAAGGCTAATATTTTACCTCAGGTTAGCCTTTCGTATAGCTACAACTACTTAGGTCAGGATTTAGCTCTTGGTGCTACACCTAACAACAGGCACACAGCGGTGTTTCAGATAAATCAAACCGTTTTTGACAAGACAATCTTTGAGCTTATAAAGTCAGCCAACATTCAAAGGGAGCTTCAGATCCTTCTAAAGGAAGATGTGGAAAGAACCTTAGAGTATGAGGTAAAGGACCTTTTTTACGCCCTGCTGTATAGAAAAACACTTATCAGCTTGTATGAGGAAAACCTTCAATACTGGCAGGCAAACTACAAAACCGTGGAGGCAAAGTTTAACGCCGGGATTGTGCCAAAAGTTGAGTTGCTAAGGGCATTGTCCCAACTTCAGCAAGCAAAGGCTCAGTTGGAACAGGCAAAAGGAGAATACCTACAGGCACTGGAAGAACTAAAGTCCCTTCTAAGGTTGGAAAAGCTCTCCGACCCAGAGGGCATTTTGGAGATGAGGCAAGTAGAATTAGACCAAGAGAAACTATTTCAAGCCCTTTTGGAAAAGAACTCTACCCTAAGAGCTTCCAGAAAGGCTGTGGAGTTGGCTGAGAAAAATGTAGAGTTGAAAAAGGCTCAGTATTACCCAACCCTCAGCGCTTCCGCCTCCTATCAAGCATTCACGGGCAGAAAGGATCTAAGAGGAAACACAGAGTGGTTGAGCGGATATTCTTTTGGCATAAGCCTAAACTACAGGCTCTTTGACGGATTTTCAAGAAAGGCAGATGTATCCTTAGCTGAGCTTGAACTGCTAAAGCAAAGAGAAAATCACCTGCAGTTAGAATACAACCTAAAAGCTACTTTGAATAAAGTTCTCATTTCCCTAAATTCCATAACATCGCAGATAAACGCAGTAAAAGCTTCCTTGGAAACCGCTCAGGAGGCTTTGAGGTTATCCACCGAAAGATACAGGTTAGGAATAGCAAGTCAGTTGGAAATGCTTGAGTCCAGAGCAAACTATAACAATCTGCTTGCAACCTATTACTTTTTACTCTATCAACAAAATTCCACACTTGCTCTTTTAGAAAGGCTTGTGAAATGAAGGTTTTAGGTGATTGCTCAAAATATTCCACCTTACTCTTTCTCTTCTTCATCACAAAACCATTACAAGCACTCAAATTTTTATTCTTTTTACTTTTTCAACATATTTTTTTATATCAAACTTAGATTCTAAGCCTGATGCACTCATATATCTAATTTTCCCAAAGATTTTTCTTTCTTTCCAGGGTCTGTCATAGGTTCCAAAACACCAAGATATTCCAGCGTAACTATTTGGATCTCTTCCGTCAAGCTCGTATTTATCATTAAGATAGCACGCTATATCAAAAGCTTGTTTTGGATCTTCTGTCCATTCAATGATTTTTTTACACCAATACATTCTCATGTAGTTATGCATCTTTCCAGTTTTTAAAAGCTCTAATTGTGCAGCATTCCAGTATTCATCGTGAGTTTTTGCATTTTCAAATTCTTCCAATGTGTACACATACTCTCTTTTGTCATTTTTATGTTCTTCTAATGTTTTTTTAGCCCAATCTGGAATACCTTCGTACTGGTTGTAGTTTGGATTGTAGTAGCAGAAGTTCCTTGCAAGCTCTCTCCAAACTATCAATTCGTTGAAAAAGCTGTTTATATTATCATCAACATGTTTGTAGTTTGAAAGTATTTCTAAAACAATTTCTACCGGAGAAATCTGACCAAAGTGTAGGTAGGGGCTAAGATTTGATTGATAGTCAAGTTCTGGATGAGATCTATATTCTTTGTATTTAAAAAGCTTATTTTCTATGAACTCTTTCAAAAATCTTTTTGCTTGAGTGTAACCACCTACAAAGGGTGACAAACTCACGCTTTTATCTATACTAAGTTTATCTATAATCTCTAAAGAGTCTTTCAAAGTTAATTCATTTACTTTAAAATCAAAATTAATAGATTTTATTTTCGGTTCTCTTGCACTTAGTGGGATCAAATACGAGCTTAAAAGGCTATAGATTTTACGTCTAAAGTTAAATGCATACAATTCTTGCTTGTAGGATACGATTTCTACAGGAACGCACACGTCAGACTCTACTTGAAAGACTGGTATTTCTAAGCTATCTGCTATATTTTTTTGAAGCTTTCTAAAATATTTTAGATAAGGTTTATCTGTAATCAAAGCAGCAGAGTCTTTTGATAGCTCTATAACTCTTTGCTGTACATCTTCTACTTTTTCTATAACGAACCTTATACCTCTATCTTCTATAAATTTTTTTGCTTCTAACACACCATCTAACATAAATTTGTAATATCTTATGTTAGAAAACTTGTATCTATCTGTTATTGGAAAGTAAACTAAAAGAGGTTTTTTAATTTTATTTGATAACTCTATAGCAAATTCAAGACCATGATTGAAATTAGCTCTATGGCTATGGGCCATCCAATAAATAATGTACTTCTTAGTTCTATCGATAGTTTTATCATTTATTAGTTTTATTCTATTTCTAAATGCTAAATCATGATCAAATTCCATTCTTTCCTCCTATTTAAAATATTTTATAGACGATAAAGATGGTGTATTTATACTGAGGTGGAATAAAATGAGGAATCACCAGGTTTTATTTTTCATTCTCGTCATGCTTACAGCCTCTTTTGGAAAGTCCTTAGATTACGTGCTTGAGAAAGCCATAGAGAGAAATCAAGAACTTGAAGCTCTAAGACAGGAAATCCTTTCCACAAATGCCTCTTTAAATGCCCAAAAACAGCTCTATCTTCCGGAATTTTTCATAAACTACAGGTTAAGCTACAGCTCCCAAGAGCAAAGTCTAAGCGTACCCTTTGGTTTAGAGGTAAAAAGCTCAAAACAAAGTTATAGCCTATTTCAGGGAGGGATAAGGTATGTGCTCTTTGACGGAGGAACAAGGGCAGGTATAGTGGAAAGCTCTGCTTTGGAACTAAAAGTAAAGCAACTCCTCTACGAGGAAAAACTTGGAAGTCTAAGGCTGGAAGTGATACATGCCTACTTGGACACGCTGTCTGCAAAGGCGGTTTTGGAAACTATAAGAAAGCAAAGGGAAGTTGTAGAACTTCAGTTAAATACCGCTCAGGCTTTTTACGAGAAGGGATTGGTAGCCATAACGGATGTTTTGCAGGCAAGGGTTAGGCTGGCAGAGGTAGAAAGAGAGCTGAGAAAGGCAGAAGGAAACTATAGATTGGCGTTGGCCAATCTTTCCAGAATTTCTGGTTTGCCAGAAGAAGAACTTACAGACCTTGAAGAGCCAAAATCAAACGTAGAGTTAAAGCCTTTGGACTATTATCTTCTTTACGTAAGAGATAGAAACATTCTGAAGGCCCAAAGGGAAAGAATAGACATTTTTAAAGCTCAAAAGAAACTGGCAAGAAGCGGGTTCTTTCCAAAGCTCTTTTTTGAAGCATCTTACACTTACACAGACCAAAACCCAGCCATCAGACCTAAGGGTATTTTTAGCTTTTCTGCAGGCTTGAACCTAAGCTTCCAGGGTATAAAGCCTTACTATCAAGAAATGTCTGCAGGCTACATGGAGCTGAAGGCACAAAGGGAATACGAGGATCTTCTCCAAAAAGTGGTTTTAGAGGTTAAAAAAGCCTACGAGGACCTGCTGACTTCAAAGGACAACTTAAGAGTTTCTGAAGAGGCCTTAGCCTTTGCGGAAAAGTTCTTTGAGCTTTCAAAGGAGCAGTATCTGAACCAACTTATAAGCCAAAGGGAGCTTTTAGAAGCCGAAGCCAGTCTTACAAAAGCGAGGGTTGATAAGATAGTTTCTTATTATCAACTGCTAAAGGCTTATTATACTCTACTATTTGTTTCTGGTTTGGAAAAGTAAGATGAAAAAGTATGCGGGTTTAATTCTGATTGGTTTAATAAGCTTTGTCTTTTTGGTGTATGCGGTAAAGTGGATAAAACATCGGATGGACTATGCGGTTAGCGATGCGGTTTTTGTAAAAGCGGAGCAGATGGCAACCCTTTCCTTTCAGGTTAGTGGCAAGGTGGTAGAAATCAACAAAGACTTGGGGGATTGGGTAGAAAAAGGGGAGGTTTTGGCAAAGATAGAACCGGAAGACTATAGGCTTCAGGTGGATGCCTTAGAAAGTAAGATAAATTCCTTAAGAGCTCAAAAAGAGGCTCTGCAGGCCCAGATAAACAGAATGTCAAAGGAACTTAGGCTAAATTTGGAAAATTCCGTTTTGGCATCCCAAGAGCTCCTTAAGAAAGAAGAAGCCCTTTTAGCTCAGATGGGCGACTTGGAAGCGCAGATTGAACTCCTCAGAAAAGACAGAGAAAGGCTAAAGGATCTGTTGGACAAAGGTCTTATATCCAAAAGAAGGTATGAGGAAGTGGATACTAACTACTTGGCTATGTTGGAAAGGAAAAAAGCTCTTCAAAAGAGCATAGAAGAGCTTAGGTTGGCTTATAAAAGGTCCTTAGTTGGGGTTGATATGGCAAAGGTGTCCCTTTCAAGGATAGCGGAGTTGGAAAAGCAGGTTGAAGCCTTAAAACATGAAATAATGGCTTTGGAAAAACAAAAAGAAAATGCTCTGCGAAACTTGGAATATACACACCTTGAAGCACCATTCAGTGGATACATAGCCAAGAGATTTATAAACGTGGGGGACGTGGTAAGGGCTGGTCAGCCTGCCTTTAGTCTGATAAATCCAGAAACTCTTTATGTGGAGGTTCTATTGGAGGAAACAAAACTAAAAGGGATTAAAAAGGGCAACAAAGCTTACGTGAGATTGGATGCCTACCCTGACATAGTCTTTGAGGGTGAGGTCCAGGAAATAAGTCCCGCATCTGCCGCCACCTTTGCCTTGGCTCCAAGGGACGTATCCGCAGGGGAATTTACCAAAGTGGTGCAAAGAATTCCAGTAAAGATAAAGCTCAAGGACAAAGATAAAGACATGCTGAGGGTAGGTATGGGTGGCAGGGTGGAGATCAAGAGAGAGTGATGGAAAAGGAGGCTTTTTACCAAACGCTTAGCACAAGCCAAAGGGTTTTTCTGACGATCTCGTTGATGGTTGGAGTTTTTATGGCTATCTTAGACACGACCATCGTGGATATAGTAGTTCCCAAAATGATAGCGCCTCTTTCTACAGATCTATACGGTGTGCAGTGGGTTATAACCGCCTACATGACATCTGCAGCTACTGCCATAATGCTGGTGGAGTGGTTGGAAACAAAAATAGGATTAAAGAGGGTGTTTATAGCGGGCATTTTTCTATTTACTGTCTCTTCTCTCTTTGCGGGCAACGCACAAAACTTAGAGTGGATGATAACTGCAAGAGTCTTTCAGGGCTTTGGAGAATCTTTGATAGTGGTAAGTGCGGAAGCTATGCTATTCTCTGCCTATGCGCCGGAAAAGAGGGGTTTGGCTATGGGCATATACGGGCTTGGTGTGAGCTTTGCACCTGCCCTTGGTCCTACCTTAGGCGGTTGGATTGCGGAGCACATAGACTGGCGGTGGATCTTTTACATAAACATTCCCATAGGAATTCTGAACTTTTTAGGAGCTCTCTTTTTCTTGCCAGAGTATAAACCTTCTCATACATTCCGCCTGAACTTTCTGTCTTTCTTTTTCTTATCTGTAGGCACGGTGTCTTTGCTCATCGTTCTTTCTAAGGGCCAACAGATGGGATGGTTTGCCTCTGAAATGATAGGATACCTAACATTTCTGTCTATAGCAAGCTTTTTGCTCTTTGCCTACTCTGAGATCTTTTCAAAGCAAAAACTGTTGGATTACTCTATCTTTAGGATTAAGGAGTTTGTTATAGCTCTGTGGGTATATTGCTTTGTGCTTGGCTTTTCTATGTATCAGGTTTTTTATCTTCTTCCCCTTTACTTTGAAAAGCTCAAGGGTCTTACTACTTTTCAGGCAGGACTTCATATACTTCCGTTAGCTTTGGCTGTGGGCTTTTTCTCCCCTATAGCAGGGTTTATAAGCGACAAAAAGTCAAGCACTGCCCCTTTGCTCATAGCAAGCGTAATTTATATATCTTTTATCTTCCTCATCCTTAAGGACTTTAATTACTACACTCCCTCTTGGACCGCAGCATGGCTTTTGACAATACTTGGACTTGGCATGGGTTTTTTCTTTGCCCCCATCACCAACTTGGCACTGAAGAACTTGGGAGAAAAGACTACCCTTGGGGTTAGCCTTATGCACTACATCAGGTTTGTGGGTGGCTCCTTTGGAACTGCGCTGGCCACCAACGATTTGCAAAGATCTACAGCAGAGAGTTATGAAAGAATGGTGGAACTCCAAAACATCAGCACCGCTGAAAGCCTTCTTTGGCTCATGCAAGAGTGGGGGAACATGCCTCCTGAGAAAGCCCTTTACACCCTTCAGTCTATCCAAGCTCTTTATGCCCTTTCCGATGGCTTTGAGAAAACATTTTTCAGCTCTGGTTTTTGGGCTCTTGTTGGAAGCATTCCCATACTTTACCTTGTCCTTCACTCAACAAAGAGCCGAAAGCTTTCCATAAAAGAAAGAGCCTGAAGGTATTCTTTGTATGTTATCCTTCTACTAAGTTCTGGATAGTCCCACGCTTTGTAGGAAGGATAATACTGGTCCATCACATTTACAGCCATTCTTGGGGATATAGAGCTTAAAAACTCTGCTATCTTTTCTGTACCAGCAAGTCTGTTGGGAAGGACCAAATGCCTGATGAGAACTCCTCTGATCGCTATACCACTGCTATCCAAAACCAAATCTCCCACCTGCCTGTGCATTTCTTTTATAGCTTCCTTAGCTACATCCCAATAGTTCTTTACCTTTGAATACTTTCTACCAACCTGATTGTCCCCATACTTTAAGTCCGCAAGATATATATCCACTATACCGTCCATAAGTTTTAGTGATTCTAAGCTATCGAAAGAAGAAGTATTGTAAACTATAGGCAGTCTGAAACCTTTTTTAACGGCGATATAAAGAGCTTCAATTATCTGGGGCACCACGTGGGAAGGGCTAACCAAGTTCAAGTTGTGGCATCCCATTCTCTGAAGGTCCAAAAACATCTGGGCAAGCTCCTCAGGTTTTACCTCTTTGCCTTCTCCCAACTGGCTTATTTGGTAGTTCTGACAATACACACATTTCATATTGCAGTAAGAAAAGAAAACAGTACCCGAACCTTTGTAGCCCCTAATGGGCTTTTCCTCTCCTCTGTGGGGAAAGTAGGAATCAACCACCGCATATCTTCCAGTATTACAAATGCCTCTTTCGTCCTTTAGCCTGTTTACTCCACACCTATGGGGACAGACTTCACACCTCTCAAGTAAGGTGAGGGCAGTTTCTACTCTTTCCTTCCATTCACCTTCAGTTAGGTTCAGATAAGAAGGGTAATGCATAAGATAAAATTTAAGCTAAGACTGCAACTAACCTTAGAAAGCTTTCCAACTCCATTGGTTTGCTAAAAAGGTGACCTTGGAAGAGAGTACAGCCTAATCTTTTCAAAATCTCTGCCTGCTCCTTTCTTTCCACAAACTCTGCTCCCACCTCAATACCCATCTTTCTTGATACAATACTCACTCCCGCTACCAGTGCTTGAGTTCTTGGGTTTTTATCCACATCCTTTGTAATACAACCATCTATCTTTAACTTGTCCGCATTTAAAAACCTAAGGTAGTTTAAAGATGCGGTGCCGGAACCAAAATCATCTATGGCTATTTGATAACCAGAACTCTTCAAAAGGTTTATACGATCAAGAACAACCTTGTCTTCAGCTAAGCTCTCTCTTTCGGTAATCTCTAAGCACAGCTTAGCCCTTCCTATGATGCGAGTATCTTCTAATAGAGTCTTTACAAACTCTTCTGAAAGAAGGCTAATGGGAGAAATATTAAAAGTGATAAACAAGTCTAAGTTTTTCAGATAAGCAGTATATAGTTTGGTTAATTTTTTCCAAAGCACACGATCTAATTCTACTATAAAGCTTTCGTCTTCTATAATTTCAAAGAGCGTGCCTACGGAAAGCAGCTTTCCGAAAGGGGTTTTTATTCTGGCCAATACTTCCGCTCCCGCTACGCTACCGTCCTTTGCTCTGTGTATTGGATGAAACACAGGTTCTATTATCTCCCAAAAGTCCGACACTTTATAAAAGTGTTCTGCCACTTCCTTCAAGTTTTCCAGTTTAGACATAAAGTGCAAGCCGGTCAGCTTTTTTTTCTTGAGATAGTGAAGTCCAACAAAGCCAAAGTATGCCAGCTCTTCAATGTTTCTTACTTCTTTTGGATACTCCATTACCAAACCACCAAGTAAGAGTTTTACGGTAAGCTTATCGTCTTTAATCTCTATTATGCTGTGTCTTTTTAACATATCAAAAAGGCCATCCAAGCCTTTTTGATCATTTACAGATACGACCAAGACCCTATCAGAAAACCTAAAAACCATACCATACTTTGAAAGGCTCGCCGAATAGTTATAAAACAGCTCAGATGCGATTTTATTTAACCTTAAATAGCCATAAAGGTTGTTAAGCTCATCCCAGTTTAGAATTCCAACAAACACAAGAAAGTTATTGCGATTTATACTATTGAGAAAGTTTTTGAGATAGTTCCTGTTGGGTATTTTGGAGTCTTGGTCAAAGAAGGCAAGTCTTCTTATGTTTTCCTCCAACTTTTTCTTGTAGGATACGTCGTGGATTACGAGTATGATATTGTTCTCTGTTTTCCTCGCCCTTAATTCAACCCATACAGTTCCCCGTTTAAGCTCAAGCTTAGCCTCCAAATATATTTGCTCTTTGGACTTGAGTTCAGAAGAGACTTTATTTAAAAGGGAAAGAATAGATGGATTTTTGATGTCTCTTATTTTTTGGCTTCCCTCTCCAAGTTCAAGGATCTCCCCTGCCATTCTGTTTATAGGTCTTAAAATGCCTTTCTCTTGGTCAAAAGTGAGGATACCTGCGGGAATAAGAGAAACGAGCCTTCTGTAGTTTTCCTCTAAGGCGCTTTTTTCTTCTTTAACCAAAACCTGTTCTAGTTTTGATATGAAATCTTCCAAGAGTTTTCTTAAAGACAAAAGATCCTTTGCTGTAAAAGGTTGATCTTTTCTGTAAAGAACAAGGAAACCCAAAGTGCCGAGCTTGTGTATGGCTATATAACCGCTGTCTATACCAAAGACCCTTTTTGTTTCCTCGTCGGCGGTTAAAAATACAAAATCTCCCCAAAAAAGAAACAACTTACTGGTTCCACTAATACTTTCTTTAGCAAAAAGTGGTTGTGGAAACTTGGCGGTAAGCTTTAGCCCGTAGCCCTCTTTAAATAAATAAATAAACGCTCCATGGCAGTCAATAACCCTTTTTATCTCTTCCCATATTGGCTCAAATAGCCTTTCTATATCGTTCTTCATCTTAAGTTTAAGAGCGGGCGACGGGAATCGAACCCGCGACCTTCTGCTTGGGAAGCAGACGCTCCACCACTGAGCTACGCCCGCTTAGTACTTGCAGTTTTCGACGCTATGTTGTATATTATAAGATAATTCAAAACTTTAAAGGAGGGAAAGCCATGACAAAGGCAGAACTTGTTTCTGCGATAGCCAAAGGTGCAGGCATTACCAAAAAGCAGGCAGATGCAGCCCTAAAAGCCGCAGTTGCTGCAATTTCTGACGCTCTCAAAAAGGGTGAAAGGGTAGCCATACCTGGCTTTGGTATTTTTAGTGTGCGTCAGAGAGCATCCAGAAAGGGCAGGAATCCCAGAACTGGTGCGGTAATTGAAATTCCTGCCAGGAAGGTAGTCGTCTTTAAACCTGCCAAGGACCTGAGGGAAGGGGTAAAGTAAAGCCTTTTGGGGAGGCTAAGCCTCCCCTCACCTTTGGACAGATTCCTCGGAAGTAAAAAACTTCACAACACCATAGTCATTGAAGGAGATGAATTAAATCATCTTTACGCAAAGAGGGTTAAGGTAGGACAAAAAATAGAAGTTTTCTTAGAGGGTAGATTATACCTTTGTATTCTTGAAAAGCTTGCCAAAAGCTATGCTTATTGCTTGATAGAAAAAGAGCTTGATGTTTATATCCCTTTACCAATAATAACTCTTTACCAGTGTGTGCCAATAGAGTTAAAAAACATGGACCTAATAGTGGAAAAGATTAGTGAGGTGGGAGCTTTCAAATTGGTGCCAGTCGTTTCAAGCAGAAGCTTTCAGAATATACAGGTGATAAAAAAGAGAATTGAGCGGTGGAAAAGGATAGCTCTGGCTTCTTTCAAACAATGCAAGAGACCTAAGCCGTTGGAAATTGGTGAGCCTGTGTATCTGAAGGACATAAATGCAGATGCAGAGCTTAACCTATTTTTGGACAGCTTTGAAAAAGGAATAGGAATAAAGGACCTAAAGCTGGATGGAGTAAAAACTATTAACTTAATTGTAGGTCCGGAAGGAGGGTTATCGGTAAAAGAATCAGAATTTCTAAAGGGCTTAGGCTTTTTTTCTGTCAGGCTCTATCCATACGTTCTTAGGTCCGAGACCGCTTCCATATTGGGGGTAGGATTGCTTATGAACTTCAGTATTCAGCACTCTTCCACATATCGGGACTAAACCTAACTACCCTGTTTCTGCCCTCTTCCTTTGCTCTGTATAAAGCGACATCCGCAAACTTTATGCATTGCCATAGTTTTTCTGAATCTAAAGGATACTCAGAGACACCGATGGAAACCGTTTTCTTCAAATTCACGACACCAACATTTATCACTTTATTCTCAATTGCCTTTCTTATCTTTTCCGCCACCTGAACGCTGTATCCAGGTTGAACATCTACCAAAAGAACCAAAAACTCCTCGCCTCCAAACCTAATAGGAATGTCCGACTCCCTTATTGATTCTTTTATAGCTTTTGCCACCTCTTTCAGCACCTCATCCCCCACATCATGTCCGTATGTGTCGTTCACCTGTTTAAAGAAATCTATATCTATGGCAAGTATGCCAAGGGCAGAGTTCCTTCTTTTTATCTGAGCGGTTAGGTTGTTTGCGATCTCTTCTAAGAACCTTCTGTTGTAAAAGCCGGTGAGCGGATCCACTATGGATTGCTCTCTCAACATTTCCATGTACATTCTGGCTTCTAAAACTGGAGCAGATTCGTTGAGATAACCTTTAAGGTAAGGTATCAGAAGCTGTATAAACTCTTCCATTTCTTGTTCATAAACCACCTGAAACACATTTCTCACCTGACCACCAACATACACGGGTATGCAGTAGTATCTGAGCTTTCCTGTATAACATGTCTCGTTGTCTATAAAGTTTGGACAAATGCAAGGGAAATCCCTTGAATCTACATCTGAACCTGTTCTCTTTGCTCTGCATTCGTTTGCATTTTCGTATATGACCTCTTTACACCAACCCTCTGAGCCCTCCGTCCAAACTACCTTTATCTTACCCTTTTGATTATCCACCTCGTAGAATGAAAACTTATCTAAACTCATATATTCACTAAACACGTCTATCAAACGTTTATACACATCTTGCTTACTTTTATCCTTTTCAATAATCCTTTTGAACTTGTATATCCTCAGAAGCTCATCCACGATTTTTGATGTGTCGCTAATAGTGTCTCCAGTCTTTAAAACCCCGTATCCTATCATAGCTGTAACCCTTTCTTCAATCTTTTGCAGGCTTAGGTTTAAGTAATTAAAAGTTTTGTTTAATTTTTCTGCAAGTATCTTGCCCTCGTCTTGTAAATTTGTTTCCACTTTGCAGTTAAAATCACCCTTTAGAGCTTTTTCCATGCAATCTGAAGTTTCTTGTATAAGCTCTACGTAGGGTTTTAGAAATTTCTTTATTATGTACAATGAGAGTATTGAGACCAGTCCGGCAATTAAAAAAACGGTTAGAATAATATTCATAACGCTGTTTCTTACGTGCGTTAAGTCCATAGTCAAGCTTATGGCTCCCAAAACCTCGCCCTGTTTTGCACTATGACAACTTAAACAATCAATACCCTTTGTAGGTATAGCTTTGTATGGTATAACCACCTTGTATTCTACTTTTTGAATACCTTCCTTTAACCGATCCAAAATTATTCCTTTTTCCAAAACTTCTCTTTCCATATAGTCCTCTGCCCTTTCCTCAAGCCTGCCTGGACCAAACTGCTTAATCACAGACTCACCTCTTATTACCTTCACACTTTCCACACCGGGTAATTCCCTTATCCTGCTTAAAAATTCATCCCTTCTGTCTATAACGCCCATCACCATGTAAGAGGTGAGGGTATCTCTTACAAGCTCGGATATATCTAAGGCTTTCTTCTTTGATTCACTTATTGCCAGCTCTCTGAAGGTAAGGGACATTACAATGGTAAAAAAGAGAAAAAGAAAGGTAAATAGAGCAAAGAATCTAAGCCTTAGCCTTTTTTCCATTATCTTCTTAGGTTTGCAGCCTGTCCAAGCATTTCGTCAGCTGCGGTTACTCCCTTTGTGTTGAACTCAAAAGCCCTTTGGGCGATAATAAGGTTTATCATCTCTTCCACTATGTTCACGTTTGAAGATTCAAGGTAGCCCTGAAGTAAGGTTCCTAAGCCTTGGTTTCCCGGATTGTCTATGATTGGCTCTCCGGACGCATCCGTTTGTATAAAGAGATTGTTTCCTAACCTTCTTAGTCCTGCGGGATTGACAAATTTTGCCAACTCTATCCTTCCAATTTCCTCCACCGCAGTGGCACCTTGTCTTAGCACGGAGACCGTCCCATCGGGACCTATGCCCACGCTTATGGCGTCTGCAGGAATGGCTATTTCTGGGTCTAAGGGGTAGCCGTCGGGATTCACGATCCTTCCTTCCGCATCAAGTCTAAACTGTCCGTTGCGTGTATAGGCTATGGTGCCATCTGGAAGAACCACTTTAAAAAATCCATCCCCCTGAATGGCAATGTCCAGCTGATTTCCAGTTTGGACTATGTTTCCCTGGGTGAATATACCGTAGGTGTCCGATACATAGGTTCCTAAGCCTATCTGAAAGCCAGAGGGGTTTCTTGTAGTAGGAGATGTGGGTGCGCCAGGTTCTCTGACTGTTTGATATATAAGATCCTGAAAAGTAGCTCTCATCTTCTTAAAGCCAACAGTATTGACGTTAGCCATGTTGTTTGACACCACATCAAGGTTTGTTTGTTGGGCATTCATCCCGGATGCGGAAGTCCAAAGTGCTCTAAACATAGCTATCCCTCCTTTATTTTTAACTCTAATTTATTCCACTTTAAACAATTTGGACACAAAGGTGTGTATTCTTTATACCTTACACCGCACGCGCACTCCCACAAATATAGCACGTCCTCCAAAGCTTTAGCACACATCCTTTCCTCTTCTCTGTGGGACATAAATAGCATAGCCAAACATCTGTAGTAATCTGACACCTCGTCAATCAAGGACTTAACCTTAGAAAAGAGGCCCAGGCGAAGGTAGATAATCAAAAGAACATTTTTGCTTATCTGCTGTTCCCTTTTTTGTATAACATCCATAAGCTTTGTTAGTGTAGGTTCTTCTGCTAAAAGCAAAGTTAAAACTTCGTTTTGTAGGTTGTCTTCAAAGCTTTTTTCAAACAGCTTTATGGCATCCTTCTCTTTCTCCTGATCAAAAAGAGACCTTATGCGAACTGAATAAGTAAGTGGTGTCCTGTAAAGGTCAAAAGCTCTTTCTGCAGTTTCTACTTCTTTATTCGTTTTCCAAAGGACTGCCAAAAGTTCTGCCAAGACCCTTTTTTGGTTTTCCTTGTCCCACTTTTCACACAGCTTTAGCACCCTCTCCTGATACTCTACCGATTTGGCTGTTTCTCTCTTCAGAAAGCTTATATCTCTTAAGCCCTTTAGAGCCAAAAGGTTTTCTTGATCCATCTCCAAAATCTTTTTAAACCTTTCCTCCGCCTGTTCCAAAAGACCAAGCTTTAAAAGCGCATAAGCAGAAAGGGGGCTTTTTAGACTTAGCATTTTGCTCGTTTCTTCCCTTTCATAAAGGCTTAAGCACAGCAGTGGTTCCAATAGGCTGTCCTTTTGAAAATGGTGTTCTGCTTTTAGTAAAAAGCCACGGTTTAAGCTTTTTACTCCTTCCCTAAGGTTATCTACCGCGCTTTTTAGCTTTATTTCCCTTGGTAAGAAATAAAGAAAAGCTATCAGAAAGCCTACAAAAGCACTGATGAGCATAAGGACAAAAACTGGGGTGTATCCTCTGTAATTAAAAAAAGAAACCTCTACCAGGATGGAGTTTTGGGCAACAAAAACCAGAAAAAAGCCGATCAACAGTAAAGCGAAGAACAGCTTAACGACCTTCACACCTCCACCCTCCTTGCAGTAGAATAAAGCCATTCAAGGTCATAATACTCTCTCCACTCCTTTTGGAAAATATGCACTATTATATCCACAAAATCCAAAAGGATCCAGTTAGCATTTTCCAAACCCTCCACATGAAGTGGAGCTATCCCTTCCTTTTCTAAGGTTTCTGTGATGTATTCCGCAAGGGCTCTTGCATGAACCGCAGAGTTAGCGGTTGCTATTATAAAGTAATCTGCAATGTTGGTAAGCTCAGAAACATCCAAAATAACTATATCCTCTGCCTTTTTTTCTTCAAGTAAATTTACGATTTTGCTCAAAAGCTCCATCACTTTTCTGCAAGCCTTTCCAATTCTCTATAGTAAGTATTCTCTCCGTAAAGTTCTTTATATCTTTGCATTAACCTTATGCCCTCTTCCTTACTGCTTTTTGCCAGACTATCCCATCTGCTTATCTGCTCTTCAAGAAAGGCTATTCTCTTTTCTACAGCCCTTCTGTCTTCCTCCGTTTTTGCCTCTTTCAGACTCTTTTTTGCCTCCTCTATCCAGCTTTTGTAAGCTTTCTTCCTTTTTTCAGCTTGTTTTTCCACCAAAAGCAAGGATCTTATATACCTGTAGAACACTTCTGCCTGAGAAACTTGTTCAGGATAGTTTATGAGTAGGTCCCTATACCGTAGGGAAGCGGAGTAGTAAAAACCGTAGTCTTCGTAAAACTTACCGATCAGGTATTCGTGATCTGCCAGCTTTTTCTCAGCCTTTTCTATAATTTCTAAGACCTTATCCTTATAAGGGCTTTCTGGATACTTGTTTAAAAAGTCCTTTGCCTTTTCTATGGCTACGTAGGTGTAGCTTTGGTCTCTGTAAGCATCCGGTGCCACCTTCATGTAGCTGTCTATAAGCAGATAGTAGATTTTTTCTGATTCTCTCGCCTCCGGATAGTTAAAGAGAAAGTCTTCCATATACACGATGGCATTTATGTAATCTTTATCCAGATAGTAGCTTTCACTTAGGGTCATCTTAATCTCCTTTATCTGTGACGGTGTGAAGTTTTCAAGATACTTGAGTGATTCTTTTAACTTCTCTATGGCTTTTTTGTAATCCCTATTGGCAAAGGCGCGCATACCTTCTGTGTAATACTCTATTGCCAATTGGGCCCTCTTTTCCTCCGTCACTTTTGCGCAAGAGAAAACCAAAAGGAAAGCAAGAAAAAAACTCAGCCATTTATCTTTCATACCTTACCTCATAGTTATTGTAATCTAAATCTTCCTTCTCAACTACTTTTACATTATCCAAACCCTTTGCTCCAATGAATTCTTCTACTGCCCTTTTCCTACCTTTTGGCACGAAGATCTCTAAGAATCCAGCGGGATAGTTTTGTATTTCCAAACTAAGCTCAAAGAAATAAAGGGCATTGCCTTTAACTTTACCCAATCCGCCACATAGGGGACACTCTTCAAAGAGAAGGTCTGGCACACTTTTCCCAGCCTTTTTTCTTACCATCTCCAGAACGCCCAATTTAGTAAATCCGTAGATCTGCACATTGCAAAGATCATCTCCAAGAGCTTCCTTTAGAGCTTTTATAACTTTATCTTTATTTTCTTGACTTTTCATGTCTATAAAATCTATCATTATTATTCCGCCAAGGTCTCTTAACACGATCTGTCTTGCTATCTCTTCAGCAGCTTCTAAGTTTGTTTTTAAAGCATTTTCTTCTTGGGTGTCTCCGCATGGGTCCCCACTGTTTACGTCTATAACAGTCATAGCTTCAGTCTCATCTATGACAATATACCCTCCTCCCCTAAGCCAAACACACCTCTGAGAAATTTTCCTAAGCGCGTTTTTGAGCAGGAAAGCATCGTGCGTTTGCTTAATGTAAAATACCCTTTTCATAAGACTTCTCTCAAATTCTTCCAAAAAGCCCATTATCTTGTGCCATATTTCAATGTCGTTGCAAAATATTGCTTCCATATCATACCAATAGGACCTTATTAAAGATAGATATTCAGGCTGTTCTTCCAATAGGACCTGTGGTTTTTTTAAACTATCCAACTTACTCTTTAGCTGTCTATATATACTTCTTAACCTTTCAAGCTCTTCTAAGATCTCTTCCTTTTTTGCCCTTGCGGAGGATGTTCTTAGGATCACTCCTTCATTGTTTAAATGCTCGGCTATAAAATTTAGCATATCGCATTTTTCTTCTTTTGACAGCTTGGAAGAGCACTTTACTTCTTGATTTTCCGGCATATAAACTATATACTTTCCCGGTATTTTTATTTTGTTCGTTAGCTTTGCTCCCTTTTCCCCTATGCCTTCCCTTACTACCTGAACTAAAAGGCTTTGCCCTACTTTAACCTCTTCTCCTTTTAAAGGTAGGTAAGCTTCCTTTTCCAAACCGATGTCCACGAACGCCCCACCCATCCCCTTTGCTAACCTCTTTACCTTCCCTTTGAATATGCTTCCCACTATTTTTTGGCTATTTTTCTTTTCAACCCTAATCTTTACTACTCTTTCCCCTTCAAAAAGAAAAGAAAAGACGTCATCTCTGTTGGTTAGAACTACTAACCTTTTTGCCATGAGACAAAAATTTCCTTAAGCACGAGGACTATCACCAAAAACACCAAGGAGACGTAAAGGATGCCTAAGAAGGCGTTGGTGTAGTCGTTGATTATTACCCTTTGGGCTATTTCTACGGACTTTATGGCAGGCGGAAGCTCTCCCACAGAAACCTTTTCTGAAAGCCACTTAGCATGGGCTAAAAAGCCTATCCTGTGGTCCGGATGGAAAACTTTTAAAATCCCAGCGGTTATGGTATTTATAGCCATCAAAAGGGCTGGAATGCCTGCCACCCAAAGGTATTTAAACCTTCCTGTCTTTGCAAGGTAAAGGGTGGCAATGGTCAAAGCTGTGGTAGCCAAAAGTTGGTTTGATATGCCAAAAAGGGGCCAAAGGCTTCTTATACCTCCGTAAGGATCCACCACTCCCCCGTATAGGAAGTATCCCCACAGAGCAACAGTTATAAAGCTTGCGGTGATGTTTGCGGTCTTGTTTGAATAATCCTTAAAGCTTTTTATAAAGCTACCCAGTAGGTCTTGGAGAATATACCTTCCTACCCTTGTGCCCGAGTCTATGGTGGTTAGGATAAACACTACCTCAAAGAGGATGGCAAAGTGATACCAAAAGGCAAGGAGGGTTTCCCCTGTGAGTTTGGCAAAGATTAGGGCTATGCCAAGGGCAAAGGCAGGTGCCCCTCCAACCTTAGAAAGCACGCTCTCTTCTCCAATAAGGCTTGCAAGTTTTTTTAGCTCCTCCGCTGTAATAGGAAAGCCCCAGGATGTTATTATCTGCGCTGCAGATTCTTCTGTCTTTCCTATAAGACTTGCAGGACTGTTTATGGCAAAGTATATACCAGGTTCCATAGAAACTGCCGCAATCAGAGCCATTATGGCAACAAAGGACTCTCCAAGCATACTGCCATAACCTACCAATCTTACGTGGCTTTCTTTGTCCAAAAGCTTTGGAGAGGTGCCGGAGGAAATAAGGGCATGAAAGCCAGAGACCGCACCACATGCTATGGTTATCATCAAAAAGGGAAACAGAGAACCCTGCCATACCGGACCTATACCCGTTTGGGCATACTGAGTTAAGGCGGGCATTTTGACCTCAGGATTGGCTATAAAAACACCTACCGCAAGGATAGCAAGGGTTCCAAGCTTCATAAAGGTACTAAGGTAGTCCCTTGGAGCCAAAAGAAGCCAAACCGGTAGTATGGACGCAAAAAAGCCATAGACCATAAGCCCAAAGGCTATTTGTACCTCCGAGTAGGTAAAGAATTTGCTAAGAGTTGGGTTGTCTGCTACAAACTTTCCTGCAACCAAAGAAAGCATCAAAAGGGTTATTCCCAAAAATGTAGCCTGTAAGACTGCGCCCGGCCTTATCTTCCACATATAAACACCCATCAGCATTGCTATGGGTACGGTTGCAAAGGACGTAAAAGCAGACCATGGGCTTTGGGCAGTTGCCTTTACTACCACTAAGGCAAGGACCGCCAAAAGGATGATAAGTATGGAGTAAATCACCAAAAGGACCACAGTCCCCCCAAACCTTCCAAGATAGTCTTTTGCTATTGCTCCCAAGCTCTTTCCGCCAGTGCGCATGGAAATTGTAAGAATTAGCATGTCTTGGACCGCACCCGCTATAACCGCTCCTATGGGGATCCAAAGCACTCCCGGAAGATATCCCATCTGCGCCGCAAGCACAGGACCTACCAAAGGACCTGCACCAGAAATGGATGCAAAGTGGTGTCCAAAAAGCACCCACTTGTTTGTAGGCACATAGTCTATGCCGTTGTAAAACCTGTGGGCTGGTGTGGGGTTTTCGTCAGAAACTCCAAAGACCTTATAAGCTATGTAATAGCTGTAATACCTGTAGCCTATGATGTAAAGGGAAAAGGCACATAGCAAAATCCAAAGGGCGCTTATAGGTTCTTTTCTGTAAAAGGCAACTACGGAAAAGGCTATGGCAAAAACTAAAGAAAGGAGGGCAAGGATAAGCTTGTCCCTTAAGTTCATGTAAGGTATGTTCTAAAGAACTCTATGGTCTTTTGCCACACGTCCCTTGCGTATTCTTCGTGATAGACCTCAGGTCTTGTGTCGTTGAAGAAGGCATGGTCTACGCCCGCATAGATCAAAAACTGGGCATTTAATTTATTTTCGTTACACTTTTGGATCGCTTCCATCACCTCGGACAAAGGAATGAAGGCGTCCATGCCCGCATGAACCGCAAGCACCGGCGCCTTGATCTTAGAAAAGTCTATGTTTGCTAACTTGTAAAGTCCATAGTAAGGAACCAAAGCTTTAAAGTCCTCAAACTTGGAACCAAAATACCAAGTGCATGTGCCACCACAACAGTAACCAGTAGCACCAAACATAAACTCCCCTACCCTTGGCACATAGCCTATGTTTTCTCTTTTAAAGTATTCAAGGGAAGCTTTCACCATTTTCTCTGCTTCATCCAACCTGTTCTGCATAAGGTCCATCATAAGCTTTCCCGCATCTTCTGGATTGTCCGCAGTTTTTCCTTTGTATAGGTCTATGGCAAAGGCGTAAAAGCCTTCCCTTGCAAACCTATCGCACACATCCTCTATGTGCTTAACAAGGCCCCACCACTCGTGAAAGACCATTATCAAAGGAGCCTGTTTTTGCATATTCTCAGGCTCTGCCAAATAGCCAGAAACTTCTATCCCGTTAATGCTAAAGCTTATTCTTTGACCCATAGCCTTTCACCTCCTGTTTCTGAATTATAACATCTCAAGCGCACTTTTTATCACTTCCTTTGTTTCTTCCTCCGTTGGCATTTCTGCATAAACTCTTATAAGTGGCTCTGTGCCAGAAGCTCTTAGAAGAAGCCATCCGTCGTTTTCAAAGATGAGCTTTAGTCCGTCCTTTGTGATAACTTCTTTTACCTTGAACCTTCCCAAAAGGGAAGGTGGGTTTTCTATAAAAGACCTTAGCTTTTTCTTTTTTTCCTCGTCTGCGTGAAGGTCTTTGCGCTCAAAGTAAGCACTTCCGTAAGTTTGGAACACCTCCTGCACGATCTTTGAAAGCTCCTTTCCTTTGGTGTGTATAAGCTCCAGTATGCTAAGGCCTGAGAACAGTCCATCCCTTTCTGGCAAAAAGTGAATGATTCCGTAACCTCCGCTTTCTTCCCCTCCAAAGATAACCTTTTCCTTTAAGATTAGCTCGTTTATGTGCTTAAAGCCCACAGGCACCTCCCTTAATTCTACTCCTTCAGATTTGCAGATTCTATCCACTAAATAGCTTGTGGATACTGTCTTTACCACCACACCCTCTTTTATCCCTTTGTTCTTCAGAAGGTGTAACAAAAGCAAAACGTATATGAGCTGAGTATTTATAAACCTTCCCCTTTCGTCGCAGAGGGCTATACGGTCTCCATCTCCATCGTTGGCTATTCCTATTTTTGCTCCCACCCCCCTGACCTTTTCAAACATCGGGACTAAGTGCTTTTCTATAGGTTCCGGCGGATGTCCTCCAAAGAGGGGGTCCCTCTGCGATCTTATGGAGATCACCTCCAAAGGGGTGTCAAGCAAAACCTCAGAAAAAAGCCCTGCGGAAGAGCCATACATAGCGTCGTGAATTACAATCCCACTTTCTTGGAAAAGCTCCAAGCTTATTAGCTCTTTTACCTTTTTAAGGTATGGACCTCTTAGGTCTATCAGCTGTGGTTTTTTGTCTTCTACCTTTACATTTTCCGTTGTGTTTGCCAATCTTTCTACCTTTTTTATAAACTCAGTAGTTGCGGAACCACCAAAGGACTCTTTTATCTTGTATCCATTGTATTTTGCAGGATTGTGGGATGCGGTGATCATCACACCTCCGTCAAAGCCCATGTATTTGACCGCAAAAGACACCATAGGCGTGGTGCATTCTCTGTCGGAAAGAAAGACTTCAAACCCTAAGCTACCAAAGACTTTGCAAACTTCCTCTGCAAACTCTCTGCTTAAAAACCTTCTGTCATAGCCCACCACAACCTTTCTTTTACCTTCTTCTTCCAACACCTTTGCGTGGGCATAGGCAACTTTTCTGACGTTTTCAAAGGTAAATTCGTCTCCTATTACTGCCCTCCACCCGTCCGTGCCGAACTTTATAACCATGCTAATATTTTATTAGATAGTGCCCGTAGCTCAGTTGGATAGAGCGTGGGTCTCCGGAACCCAAGGTCGGGGGTTCAAGTCCCCCCGGGCACGCTTATAATTAAAATAAACGGCCCGTAGCTCAACTGGATAGAGCGTGGGACTACGGATCCCAAGGTTGCGGGTTCGAATCCCGCCGGGCTGGCATGAAACATGAAACAAAGGGAACCCATAGTAGCCATAGCTACACCTTATGGAGAAAGTGCTATAGGTGTTGTAAGGCTCAGTGGTCTTGGTGTGCTTGAAAAGGTTTTGCCTTTTGTAAAGATAAAGGGAAAAATAAAAGAGAGGTATGCCCATTTTGTTAAGCTTTTTGACGAAAAGGGAGAGCAGATAGACGAGGGAATAATGATTTACTACAAAGCTCCCAAAAGTTATACGGGAGAGGATATGGTGGAGTTATTTTTGCACGGAAATCCATTAATTCTCAAGAGGGTTGTTGAGCTGTTCTTGAACAACGGAGTTAGAATGGCTCAGAGGGGGGAATTCACCAAGAGGGCTTTTTTGAATGGAAAGATAGACCTGCTTCAGGCTGAGGCAGTTGGAGACTTAATAGGAGCAAAATCTGAGCTTGCACTGAAAAGTGCCATAAGACAGCTAAGGGGAGATCTATCGGAGTTTATAAAACCGCTTAGGGAAAAACTTATAAACCTCTGTGCCTTTGTGGAAGCAAGCATAGAGTTTGAGGAGCAGGACATTCCTACCCTCAGCAAAGAAGAAATACTTCAATCTATTGAAGACATTCTGACAAAGATAGAGAACTTGCTATCTACGGTAAAGACGGGAGAGTTTTTGAGAAAGGGCTTAAACTTGGCTATTGTGGGAAAGCCAAACGTAGGTAAGTCTTCGCTTTTTAACAAATTGCTTGGAACCCAAAGGGCTATAGTAACGGACATACCCGGCACCACAAGGGACTTTTTGCAAGAACCTTTGAACTTAGAAGGTATTCCCATAAACCTCATAGACACCGCAGGGATAAGGCGTTCTTCGGATCCTGTTGAGATTATAGGCATTCAAAGGAGCATAGAGAAATTAAATAGCGCGCACTTAATACTTTTCGTAGCCCAAGCCCACGAACCACTTCAAGAAGAAGACCTATACATATACTCCCTCGTCAGGGACAAAAACCACCTGGTGGTGTTAAATAAAGTAGATTTAGGATTGTGGGAAGGACACAAAGACGTGTTTAAAGACTTTGTTTTGGTTAGTGCTAAAACTGGCGATGGTTTGCAAGAATTAAAGGACCGAGTGCTTGAAGCGGTGGGAAGGAATGTGGGTGAAGGTCTTTATATCTCTATAAGGCATGCAAACCTCTTGCAAAAATCCTTGGAGGTATTAAAATTAGTAAAAGATAAAATAAGCGTAGAAGAAGTATCTCCGGAAATTCTCATGCTTTATCTGAGAGAAGCTCAAAGTTATTTGGACGAATTAATAGGTGAAGTAACCACTGAAGAACTTTTAGGGGAAATATTTTCTAATTTTTGCATAGGCAAGTAAGGAGGTAACAGATGGACGAAACCCAAATTCAGGAGAGAAAACTTTACTCATACGAAGAGTTAAAAAAGCTCTCCTTTTCCGAACTGCAAAAGATAGGTAGGGAGTTAGAGCTAAAGCGGGTTACTGGGCTCAGAAAAGAAGAACTTGTAGAAAGCATCCTACAGGCGCAAGCCCAATTAGAAGGTCTAAATTTCGTAAAAGGTGTGTTGGAAATATTGCCCGAGGGTTATGGCTTTATAAGAAGGCAGGAGAATAATTACATGCCGAGTTACAACGATGTTTATGTTGCACCGTCTCAGATAAAAAAGTTTGGCCTAAGGACAGGAGATGTAATAATAGGCTTTGCAAGACCACCCCAAGAGAGGGAAAAATATCAGGCTCTTATAAGGATAGAGTCGGTTTCTGGTTTGAGCCCAAATCCAGAAATTTTAAAAGCAAGACCACAGTTTGAAAAGCTTACCCCTTTTCATCCCACAGAGAGGTTTAACTTGGAAACTACACCGGAGGAGCTATCCACAAGGGTGGTAAGCTTGATAGCTCCCATAGGCAAAGGGCAAAGAGGACTTATCGTAGCACCACCAAAAGCTGGTAAAACTGTGCTTTTGCAAAAGATAGCGAAGGCAATCATACAAAACCATCCGGAGGTTTATCTGATCATACTTTTGATAGATGAAAGGCCAGAGGAAGTGACGGAAATGAGAAGGATCGTGGGCGAAGGGGCCGAAGTTGTTGCTTCTACCTTTGACGAACCACCAGAAAGGCACATGCAGGTAGCAGAGCTGGTAATAGAAAAGGCAAAGAGGATGGTAGAGCTTGGGAAAGATGTCGCCATACTTTTGGACTCTATGACACGCTTTGGTAGAGCTTCCAACGCAGTAACTCCATCAACGGGAAGGGTGCTATCTGGCGGTATAGAGGCAACCGCCCTTCAAAGACCCAAAAAGTTCTTCGGTGCTGCAAGGAACATAGAAGAGGGTGGATCTTTGACTATAATAGCTACCGCTCTTATAGAAACTGGTTCAAGAATGGACGATGTGATTTACGAGGAATTCAAAGGCACAGGAAACATGGAAATACACTTAGATAGAAAACTTATGGAAAGAAGAATATTCCCAGCCATAAACATTGAAAAGTCTGGAACAAGAAAAGAAGAACTATTGCTTGAAGATTGGGAACTGCAAAGAATATGGGTTTTAAGAAAGTTTTTGGCGACGATGGACTCCATTGAAGCTATGGAGTTTCTATTAGACAAGCTCAAAAAGTTCAAGACAAACAAAGATTTTCTCAAGGCTATGCACTCTTGACAGTGATATGCTAAGGTTTATTATAAATACTTATGCAATCTTTCAAAAAGGACTACTACGAAGTGCTTGGGGTTTCAAGGAATGCGACCCAGGAGGAAATAAAGAAAGCTTATAGAAGGCTTGCAAGAAAATACCATCCAGATTTTAACAAAGATCCCGAAGCTCAAGAAAAGTTCAAAGAGATAAACGAGGCCTATCAGGTCCTTTCGGATCCAGAAAAGAGAAAACTGTATGACCAATATGGACACGCTGCCTTTCAGGGAGCTGGTGCAGGAGGATACACGCAGGAAACTTGGGGAGACCTGTTTGAAACCATAGAAGACATATTCAAGGGCTTTGGCTTTGAAGATATCTTTGAAAGGAGAGGAAGAAGGCGCACCCAAAGAAAGCCCGTCAAAGGAGAGGATATCTACCACACCGTAGAGCTGACCCTTGAAGAGGCTTATTCAGGAAAGGTGGTAAGCGTACCTGTGCTTAGAGAAGTCCCTTGTCCGGTTTGCGAAGGATACGGTTATGACAAAACCAAAGGAGAAAGGGCGTGTCCCACGTGCGGTGGAAGGGGCGTTATCTATCAAAGACAGTTTTTCATAAGCATATCCCAAACCTGTCCAACTTGCAATGGAGAGGGTGTGATAAGGGAGCCGTGCGGAAGGTGTGCCGGAAAAGGAACCATTCCACAGAAAGAAGAGATAAAGGTGCGTATTCCACCCGGTGTGGATAACGGAAGCAGGGTTTTTGTGGAAGGCAAAGGTCACGCTGGACTATATGGAGGACCGGCGGGAGACCTTTACCTTCTAATTAAGGTAAGACCTCATCACCTGTTTGAAAGGAGAGGAGACAATCTGTACTTAGACATCAATATTAAGCTCACAGAAGCTGTGTTAGGTGCGGAGGTTGAAGTGCCCACTCTAACAGGTGAAAGGATCAAGGTAAGAATCCCACCTGGCACAAAGGAAGGAGACACCGTTAGGGTGGAAGGTAAAGGTATGCCAAGGTTAAGGGGTAGCGGTTTCGGAGACTTAATACTCAGGATCCACATAGATGTGCCCAAACTCGGTTTGATGGACAAGTTCTTTGGCGACGGAAGAAGACTAAAACAACTCTTGGAGGAGTTAGATAAACTACTGCCTGAACCTCAAAGGATCAGAACAAGACAGCCATGAAGAGGGAAGCAAAGAAAAGATATACCATAAGCGTGGTAGCAGAGATGTATAACATACACCCTCAAACCCTCAGACTCTACGAAAAAGAGGGTTTGATAAAACCATATAGAAGCAAGGGAAGAACAAGGTATTACACAGAGGAAGACCTAAAAAGGCTTGAGCTTGTGCTTACTCTTTCCAGAGAATTGGGAGTGAACTTGGCTGGCATTGAGATAATAATCAGGATGAAGGAACAGATGGAGGAGATGGAAAGGCAAATACAAAAGCTTTTGGAGATCATACAAAGCAGTCTGATCGCAGAGGAAAGGGAAGACGTAAAGGCAATAGTGCTGGCAAGCAAGAACGTAATAGCAAAGGTTAGGGATATAATCTATAGCGATGAAGATAAAAGAGACTGATCTGCCGGGCATAGGGAAAAAGTATGGAGTTTTGCTAAAGAGCGGTAAGGAGCTTGTGATAATTATCCACAATACTGGAAGGAGGGAGATATACCTTATGAAAGATGAAGAACCAAGCTGTTTCATAGAGCTCACCGATGAAGAGGCAAGGGACCTTGGTTTTCTTCTGGCGGGTGCTACCTATCAACCTGTTTCTTCGGAGAAGATGGAGATGATCCTTCAGCAGGTGGTTATGGAATGGGTGAAGGTTGAGGAGGGGTCAAATTTTGCAGGAAAAACCATTGCCCAACTTGAAATCAGAAGAAAGACAGGTGTATCAATAATAGCCATAGAAAGGGGAGGGAAGGTCATACCAAGCCCGGACCCTTACACAGAAAAAATAGAAGTTGGAGATACTTTAATTTCGGTTGGCACAAGACAGCAAATAAAATCCTTTTTAGAACTCTGTGGAAGGTGTAGCACTTAAATGCATTCATACGAGATCTTAGTTTGGGTTGGCAGCCTACTCAGTTTGCTCTTTTTTTCTGCCTTTTTTCTTAGATTTTTGCGTATTCCATACATCATCTCCTTTATGTTGGCTGGTTTTTTAGGAAAAGCAATTTTTCCAGAAAAGGTCATTGAGTGGGTAGCCCTTTTGGAGCATTCTGCAGTTGTATTTTTGTTTTTCTTCATAGGGCTTGAATACTCCTTTGAACGTCTGTGGAATATGAAGAACATTGTAGGACCTGGTATGGTAGATTTTATTCTTAATTTTCTTCCTATTTTTGCGGTTTTGTATTTGATAACCAAAGACCTAATCTTTTCTTCTGTAATTGCGGCAGCTCTTTATCCTTCCAGTACGTCCATAGTAGCCAAGCTTTTGTCCGATTACAAGAGACTGGTATTTCCAGAAGCGGACCTACTCATAGGCATACTAATATTTGAAGACTTAGTATCGGTAATCCTTCTGTCTTTGATGTCTGGCGGTATAAAGAATGGCGGTGAGGATCAAACCTTTCTAATGCTTAGAAGCGTTATCTTTCTTGTGTTTGTTTTCTTTGCCTTTTACTTGCTTAAAGATCTGGTGTATAAAGGGGTTAATCGTGCAGATAAGATTGCCACTGAACCAATCTTTCCCTTCATGGTGGTGGGCTTTTTATTGCTGCTGTGCGGTATGGGAGAGTGGTTAGGTGTATCCTCTGCCCTGATAGCCTTTTTGCTTGGAGTGATAGTCCCAGAACAAAGTCTTACTTACAAGGCTATAGAAGAAAAACTTTCGGACTTGAAAGAGCTTGCCTTAGGCGTATTCTTCTTCAGCTTTACCTATACTTCTGATATAGCCCTTGAGCAAGATCTACTGATTTTGTCCGCAGTTCTTATTCTATCCCTGATAACAAAGGCGATCTCTACGTATATAGGAGCAAAACTTTATGGACTTGGCAAAAAGGCATCTATTAGAGCAAGCTTTTCCTTTTTGCCAAGAGGAGAGTTCTCTCTTATATTTGCCAGCTTACTTCCTACAACTCAGCCCTTTGTTTTCCTTGTGGTGCTTTTAAGCTCAATCGTTGGAAGCATAAGCTTTGTATATGCTCCAAAGATAGCTTCTCTTTTTGGGAAGAAATCCTCTTAAAAACCTTCCTTACGCATATATTCCCTTATTAAAACACCCTCCTTAATACCCCAATCGCTCACCACTATTTCTCTTTTACCAAACAGCATCATAGCCCTGTAGAATATCATAAGCCCCGGAATGATCACTTTGGCACGCTTTGGTTCTATGTGAGGGAAGTGCCTTACTCTGTCCTCTGCCTTCATACCACTTAAGGTATCAAGCCAAAACATTATATCGTCTAAGCTAAGCTTAGTTCCATGCACCTTCTCTCCTTCGTATGGAAATACTCCATGCTTTATGGCACTTATGGTGGTTATTGTTCCACCCAAGCCAACCAAAGTATCGCAAGGTTTTACTACCTTACTTAGTGCCTCGTCCAAAAAGTTTTTTAAAGACTCAAGCTCATAGTTGGTAGGTGGATCGCTCTTTATAAACTCTTCGGTTAAATTAACTATTCCTATGGGCAAAGATTGTATATATTCAACCTCAAACCCTTTTCCACACACAAATTCCGTAGAACCGCCCCCTTGGTCTATGATGCAGAAATTACCCTCGGGTTTTAAAGAAAAGGCAACAGCCAAAAAAGCCAGGCTTCCCTCTTCCTCCGGTGTGATGACCTTTAAGTCATAACCAGTTTCTTCCTTTACCCTTCTTAAAAAATCGTCGGCGTTTTTTGCTCTTCTGAGAGCTTCGGTGCCCACCAAGATTATCCTGTTTGCTTTCAGCTCTTTTGCCTTTGCAATATATTCCTTTATTACCTTTAAAGTCTCATTTACTCTATCTTCCAAAAGGTAATTTCCATTCTTCAATCCAGTTGCCAAAGCTGTAACTTTGCCCTCTTCGTAAATTAGACTGAAGGAGTTGGAAAGATCCGCCACACTTAGTCTGCAAGAGTAGGAGCCTACGTCAATGGAAGCTACTCTCACTTTTTCTCTCCACTTGCTAAAATTATATACTAATGTTATTATAGTTGTATATTTGGAGACTGAAGGATGGAGTATTACAGCGAAGAAGTGCTTGAGGAATGGGTTGAGCTTTTGAGGGCTTTGGCCCATCCTGTGAGGTTGAGGATTTTATCAGCCTTGATAGAAGGTAGGCAATGCGTTAAAAATTTAAGTGAGCTGCTTAAGATCTCCCAACCAAATGTTTCTCAACACTTAGGAATATTGAGGAGTAAAGGTATAGTTGGTTGTAAGAGGGAGGGTTCCTTAGTTTGCTATTACATCAAGGACGAAAGGGCGCTTAAAATTTATGAAATCTTGAGCAAGGAGGTAGTCAGATGGCAGGAAACGTAATAGTTTTGACCGAAAGCAATTGGCACGCAGAGGTCCTAAACTCGGACAGGCCAGTTTTGGTAGATTTTTGGGCACCGTGGTGCGGACCTTGCAGGATTATTGCACCCATAATAGAAGAACTCGCAATGGAGTTTGGAGATAGAGTAAAGTTTGGCAAGCTAAACACCGATGAAAACCCCAACATAGCCATGCAATATGGAATAAGGGCCATACCTACATTGATGCTTTTTAAAAACGGTGAAGTGGTAGATACGAGGATAGGAGTCCAACCAAAAGAAGCTCTCAGACAGATGATACTAAGCCATACATGATATCAGAAGACATCCTCTATGACTGCGTGATAGTTGGGGGAGGTCCTGCTGGTTTAACTGCGGGTTTATACTGCGCAAGGGCTAAACTTCGCACTATACTCTTAGAGAAAGGCACCCTTGGAGGACAAATAGCTATAACGGACCTTGTGGAAAACTATCCAGGGTTTCCAGAGGGAATTAGCGGTAAAGAACTTACTCAGAGGTTCAAACAGCAAGCGGAAAAGTTTGGTTTGGAAATTCACAGAAAAGAAGTGATAAAGATAGAAAAGGTGGGAAAGGAGATACTTATTCATCTAAGAACGGGGGAATTGTTGAGGTCTAAGACGGTTATACTGGCGGTGGGTGCCAACCCAAGAAGACTGGGTGTAAAGGGCGAGGAGGAATTTTTAAACAGAGGAGTTTCTTATTGTGCTACCTGCGATGGAGCACTCTTTGATGGTGTGCCCATAGCAGTGATAGGAGGTGGTGATTCGGCCTGTCAGGAGAGTTTATTCTTAACTCATTTTGGGAGCGTGGTTTATCTGATCCACAGGAGGGATCAGCTTAGAGCTCAAAAACATCTTCAGGAAAGGGTCTTATCCCATCCAAAGATAAAGTTTATACCCAACAAGGTGGTGGAAGAAATAAGGGGAAGGGAAGCGGTGGAGAGCCTTCTACTAAGAGATACACAAACGGGAGAACTTACTACCTTGGAGGTAGAAGGGGTTTTCATATTTATAGGTTTGGAGCCCTCTACTGGTTTCCTTAAAGGAACGGTAGAAATGGACGATAAAGGATATATAATCACCGACCATAGGATGAGAACTAGTTTGGAGGGTGTGTTTGCATGCGGAGACTGTAGGAGTGGAGCTACTGGCCAGGTGGCAGTGGCAGTAGGAGAAGGGTGTATAGCTGCTATAGAGGCAGAAAGATACATAGAGGAGTATTTTTAAGTTTATGAACTATCAACAAAGTTTTGAGATTTTTAAAGAAGCGACAAGATACATGTTTCAACCCAGTCTGCAAGATGCTTTAATCGTCTTTTTTGGTCTTTTAGTCTCCGTATTAGTTTTATTAGTCCTTCCTTATTTCGTTTCTAAACAAATTAAAAGCAAAACAGTCAAAAGAGAATTTGAAACTGTTGGCAAGTCCCTCGGTCTTGACGAAGAAGAAATTAAGGTGCTATACGAGTGCGCTCATAACTTAAGTGAGCCTACTAAGCTGTTTTACAGCAAGTATGCATTTGAAAAATGTGCTGGGAAATTGGTTAAAAAGAACTCAGAGAATATTCCGATCATTGTAAGTGTTAGGAAAAAACTTAAATTTGAACATCTACCCTGGTTTTTGCCTCTGTCTACCACAAGGGATATAGAACTTTATCAAACCGGTTTTATTTCTTATAAAGGAAAATCATACAGTGCCGCTGTTTGGGAAAAAACAGAAAAGGAACTGCACATAGCTATACTGGACAGATTGGAAGAGGTTCCTGGGGTAGGAGAGGAAGTCAAATTTTCTTTTCTTAGAGAAGACGATGGTAGATACTATTTTCAGGAGGAAATTTTAAGTAGTTACCTTGATGGCAATAAAGTAGTTCTTGTTCTACCGCATACCGAAAAGCTTGGTAAAATCCAGCTAAGGGAATCCGTAAGATGGAAGGTGTCCATACCTGCCCGCGTTTTTTTCTTTGGAAGGGCTGTAACTCCAGAAGAAGTATCCTTTATGGAAGAAATACCAAAGGAGGCTTTCCTAGAAGGAACCATAGAGGATATAAGTACTGGAGGTTTGAGGGTATGCCTAAAAAACCTTGTAGAACCTAAGGAAGGCGAAAGCTTGTTGATAGAGTTTGAGTGAAAGAACCATTATTTTGGTCCCATACTTTCGGAGATAAGAAACATAAGAATTACAACGGAAAAGATTTGCATAGGAGTGAAGTTTTTAAACTTACAAAAATTACAGGAAGAAATTATAGGAAAATTAATTCTCGAAGAACAAAGAGAAATTCTCAGAACTTACAAAATGGGTGGTTGAGGATGTTAACTTTTTAGTTCTGAGAAGGAAAATCCTGAAGTAGAGGAATACCGCATTGCTTTTAGTGTTTTGATCGGCCCAGCTGATAACCGCTAAAAGTTGGCATCTTGCAAATGGAAGACCTCTTGCATCTCGTTTTTTGCTGTGTTACTATATTAAGCTGATTTAAACATATGAAAAGCTCAGACATTGAACATTATCTTCGGATAGCAAAAGAAGCTTCCGTCATAGGCGGTTTTGTGCTAAGGGATTACTTTGGCAGACTGCTGTCTGATCATGTTTATTTCAAAGGGGAGAAAGATCTGGTAAGCCAAGCGGACAAGGATTCGGAAGAAAGAATAAGAGATTATATCCTGAAAAACTTTCCGGACCATTCTGTCGTTGGAGAAGAGATAGGAGGAGATTTCAAAGGAGATGCGGTATGGTTTATAGACCCGTTGGACGGAACAAAGAATTTTGTATCTGGTTTTCCAATATTTGGCGTGTCCGTGGGATTGGTGATAGAAGGCAGACCTATCGTAGGTGCGGTTTATTTGCCCTACTTTAACAGTCTATATTACGCAGGAGAGGGCTTGGGAGCCTACAAAGATGGCAAAAGAATTTACGTTAGCAAAAGGGATACATTAAAGAGAATGTCTGTATCTTACGGTTTCCCTTCCAGAGCCAAGCGAGACATAAACCTGTATTGGGAGATCTTCAGAGAGGTCTTTGATAAAGTGGGTTCTATGAGAAGACCTGGAGCGGCTGCGGTGGATCTTTGCTTTTTGGCAGAAGGCATATTTGATGGACTAATTGAGTTTGAACTCAACCCTTGGGATGTGGTCGCCGGAACGATAGTAGTTAAAGAGGCGGGAGGTTTGGTAAAGCTGACCAAAGGGCTTACCAACGGAACAGATGTTATAGCAGGTTCTCCTTACATCTTCCCTTATCTTGAAGAAGTGGTAAAATTGAAGTTAGGAGTTTAGAAGATGAAATTTTTAGTGCCGGTGGACTTTACGGATATTACCAACCCACTTTTGAGGACCGCCAAAAGGCTTGCCCTTAAGCATTCTGCTAAGATTATACTCCTGCATGCGGTTTCACCGGTTATCTATCTTCCTTACCCCGAAAGCTTTGGTATTAGCCCTATTGACCTATCTAAGCTGTCTGAATTGGAGGGTAAAAACATTGAATTGGCTAAACAAAGGCTCTCTGCCCTTTGTGAGTTTTTAAGCCCTGCGTCAGTTGATGTTTTAGTTGATGTGGGAGACCCCGCAGAGGTCATACTTAGCAAAGAAGACCTTGCAGATCTTATAATCTTAGGTAGCCACAGAAAGGGGCTGATTGAGAAAATACTCATAGGTTCCACTTCAGAAAAGGTGGTCCGTTATTCTCACAAACCTGTGTTGGTTATAAAGGGAAAGGAAGCGGAAAACTTTAAAAACGTCTGTGTAGCTCACGACCTTTCAAAGTATGCCCAAAAAGCCTTTGAGTTTTTCCTAAATCTTATACCGGCGGAAGAAGGCTCACGGCTGACCATACTACATATAGAGGAAACAGTGGAAATACCTATGGTGGATGTGATAACTGAAAAAATAAGCAAGCAGATAGTCCAAGAGAAGACCAAATACTTTGAATCTCTTATAGAAAAGGCGCAAAGCAGAGGCTGGACTGCAGAGCTTATCATAGAAAAACACAGCAGTGTATCTTCGGGAATTGTTCAGTTTTTGAAGCAAAAAGAATACGATCTTTTGGTTATGGGAAGCAGAGGTCTCTCTGGTTTTAAACGCGTAATCCTTGGAAGCACATCCTCTGACGTGGTTAAAAAGGTAGAAATTCCCGTACTCATACATAAAGACTTTAATCTATGAAAACCTTAGTTTTTCTTCTTCTTTATGTTGCTTCTACCTTTGCATACAACCAATATAGAGATTACCTTTTCTGCAGGTATTTTCAAAGTGAAATGCCCTCCAAAGCTATAACGTATTGTGTAAGAGCCTTACAAAGAAATCCCACTCCAAGTCTATACGTAGATACCGTTAGACTTCTTTTGATTCAGAAAAAATTCCAAGAAGCCCTCTCTTTTGCATTAAAGTTCAAAAAGGAGTATCCCCAAGATCAGGAACCCTACTTAGTGCTTCACAGCGTATATGTTCTCAGAGGGGAACCGCAAAAAGCCTTAGAGGCTCTGGAAGAGGGATACAAAATAAGGCCAGATTCTAAGCAGATAATGGCGTTCTTAGCAGAAGAATACATAAAGGCCAATAGACTGCAAGATGCAAAAAAAGTGTTGGAAGAGTTAGCAAAATTAGCGACAGATAATCCCTATCCTTACTATATGTTGGCCCGTATATACCTTACGGAAGGTTTAAAGGACAAGGCTATGGAGTATTTGGAAAAAGTCCTACAAATAAGGAAAACCTTTGAGGCAGGTTTTGTTACTCTGGGAAGCATATACGAAGCGGAAAAGGAATTCTCAAGGGCAGAAAGCTTGTATAAAGATGTGCTAAAGGAAGACCCAACAAACAGGACCGCCCTTGAAAAGCTTGCAAACCTTTATCTTATTACCGGAAGAACTCAGGAAGCAAAGGATGTCTACAAAAAGCTTATAGAGTATTACCAGGATGTTGGCTACAAAATCCAGTATATTTTTTTGCTCCTGAGGTTATCGGAGTTTCAAGAGGCAGAAAAGTTGGCCATGGAACTCTACTCGGAGAACCCGAAGGATATTAACATAGCCTTCGTTTACGGTATAGCCCTTGAATCGAACAAAAAGAAGAAAGAAGCCTTGAAGGTTTATGAACGAATCCTTGAAGAAGAGCCAGAAAACATAAGAATTATTGAAAGATTGACTGCTATTTATATAGATCAAAAAGAATACGACAAGGCCCGTGCCTTAATCAAAAGGGCTTTGGACATTGCACCTGAAAGTTATGAAATCAACCTTTTGATGGCTAACCTTCTTAGTGAAGAAGAAAGGGCTGAGGAAGCTTTAAAATTCGTGGACAAGGCAATTAGTTTGAAACCTAAGGACTACAGAGGATACTTTTTAAAGGCAATAGTGCTGGATAAGCTTGGGAAAATAGTGGATGCGGAGAGGAATTTAAAAAAAGCCATTGAGTTAAATCCAGAGGATCCGGACCTTTACAATCACCTTGGCTATTCTTTACTGCTTTGGTATGAGGGGGCAAGGGTGGAGGAGGCTGAAAAGCTCATACTGAAAGCCTTAGAAAAGGACAGCAAAAATCCAGCATACATAGACAGCTATGCATGGGTTCTTTACTACAAAGGAGAATACCTAAAAGCTTACGAGCTTTTGCTCAAAGCACTTGAAGAAGAAAAGGAAGATCCGGTAATCTGGGAACACCTCGGTGACGTACTTTTAAAGTTAAACAAAAAGAGCGAAGCGTTGGAATCTTACAAAAAGTCCTGGGAGCTGTTGGAAAAAGGCAAAAGGGGAGAACCAGGACAAAAGGAAAGACTGAAGAAAAAGCTTAAACAGTAATGCTTTTTAGGCTATTAGCTTGGAGGATTACCAAAATAGCACTTACGGTAAGCTTAACTTTATCCTTACTGTTTCTACTGGTTCAATTCATTCAATTAGATCAGGTGCTTTTAAAAACTCCTGCAAAAGAATCGGCCCTCTTTCTGTTTGTTTGGGTACTTTACTTTTTCTCTTACTTTCTTCCCTCTTCCGTTGTGGTTGCCTTTGGATGGGTGTTTTTTGATCTTAAAGAAAGTAAAAAGCTGAACGTAATAGCGTCCTTTGGAAAGAGTCCCACAAATGTTTTCTTTAAGGTTCTCCTAATCTGCAGTCCCTTGTTTCTATCCGCTGTCCTCGTAGGATCAATCATAAAGCAGGAGGACATATTCCATCTGCGCAAGCTTTTTGTGTACAAATACTATACGGAGATCATCAAAGGCATTCCAGAAAAAGGTTTTTATAATGTAGGCAGAATTACAATTAGGATAGAAAGAAGGAGCGGTGAAGTTCTTAATGGTGTTTTTTTAAAGATAGACAACGATCTGGTAAGTGCAAAGGAAGCAGTTTTTCAGAATGGGGAACTTATTCTAAGGGATGGTTCCCTTGTTGTGAAAAAAGATCATAGATATTACCTGACCAAGTTCCAAAGCTATAAACTTAGTTTTTCAAACACGCTCCTTTTGGAGGAGAGGAAAAGCAAATATAACCCGCTTTTGCCTGTGTTTAACGTCATACTGGGCTTAATTTTTGTTTTTGCAGTTTTCTATTTTGTTTTAAAGCATGTTTGGAAGCATACAAGGTTATACTACACCTTGGGAATCTTTATTATAATCCACCATTTAATCTTAATCCTCTTAAGGTCCTTAGATTAGTGCCTTTGGTATATGTATGTCAATTCGGACAGCCAAAGGCTGAGTTCCGCTGGAGGCAAAGCACTCATCCTCCACTCCCAATTACCCTTTGAGGTGCCGGGCCTGTTCATTCTTGATTCTTTTCCAAGGTTCAAAAGGTCTTGCATAGGCACAATACAATACTTTGCAACGGACATGTAAGCCAGCCTAATAAGCTCCGCACTTACCTTTTCCTTTTCTAACCTTTTACCAATGTACTTACAGAGCCTTTCTCTGTCCTGTTGCGTAAGTTCATACTCATACCAATCTTTAAGTGGCATATTATCGTGGGTAGTGGTATAGACTACGCAGTTCTGTGTATGATTGTGGGGAAGGTGGGGGCTGTGAGGTTCAAAAAAGGCAAAGGCTAAAACTTTCATGGAAGGAAAACCAAACTCATCTCTGATTTCCTCCACCTCTTTATCTATAGTGCCTAAGTCTTCCGCCAAAAAAGGAAAATCTGGGAAATTTTCTTTTAGAAGACTGAAAAATTCTTTCGGATAAGCCCTTTGCCATTTTCCGTGTTTTGCAGTTTTCTCCCCCTTAGGGATGATGTAGTAGGATATTAGTCCTCTGAAGTGGTCAATCCGTAAAAGGTCATAAAGCTTTAAGGAGTGTTTTATTCTCATTATCCACCATTGAAAGTTTTCTTTTTTTAGAGCATCCCAGTTATAGACAGGGTTTCCCCAAATCTGACCTTCAGGACTAAAGTAGTCTGGTGGTACGCCTGCTACCACATCAAGCACAAAGAGTTGTCTGTTAGCCCACACATCTGCGCTATCAAAGGCGGGATATATAGGAAGATCCCCCACTATTTTTATTCCTTTCCTGTTGGCGTATTCCTTAAGTCTAAACCATTGTTTGAAAAATATGTATTGCTTAAACTTTTCTTTCTTTACCTCCAAGGCATCGGGTTTTAGATCTGTCCATTTATCCCAAGAACTTGCGTTTTTCTTCCTAAGGGCAGAAAATACTGCGTAATCTTCTAACCAAAAGGAGTTTTCTTCTTCAAAACGGCGAAAATCTTCAGATTCAGAAAAATTCTTGAACGCTTCCTCCAGAAGCATTTCCTTAACGAAGTAAGCCTTGGGATAATCCACCTTAGAGCTGGGTTCTGTTTTGAACTTTTCTAAGCTTTTTGAGGAGATAAGGCCCTCTTCTTGTAAAAGTTCAGGGCTTATTAAAGCAGGATTTCCTGCAAACAAAGAAGTAGAAAAATAAGGAGAATTCCCAAACTCATCAAAAGTTGGATTCAACGGCAATATTTGCCAAAGCTTTTGTTTGCTTTCGGAAAGAAAATCCACAAAAAGATACGCCTGTTTTCCAAGATCCCCTATGCAGAAAGGGGATGGAAGAGAAGTAATGTGTAATAAAACTCCAGCGCTCCTTTGCATATAAGGAATTAACCTTGGGGAAAAATAACCTCTGGGACGGGAAAGCCGTTGAATGGAGCAGCATACACAGTGGTATAGGCTCCTGCGGAAAGTATATACAGGTAATCACCTACCTCCGGCTCTGGTAAGGCTACGTTTCTTGCTACCACGTCCATACTATCGCAGGATACACCTCCAATGGTCCATTCTTTTAGCTCACCCTCCTTGTCTAAATAAAAGGCATACCTTATACCGCCCAAAGCCTCAGCCAAACCGTTAAACACGCCAGTATCTATATAAAGCCAGTTATCCTCTCCCCTTTTTGCTTTACCTATAACCCTGCATATCATCATTCCCTGATCGCCCACTATACCACGCCCGGGTTCCATTTGAAGCTCGTGGGGCAGAATGGGGAAAAATTTTTGCATTAGTCCTTTTACGTAGTAGGCAATATCCTCTATGCTAAGTGCCTCGTAGCTGTATTTTACCGGTATGCCACCGCCGATGTTTAACATTTGAAGCTTAAGGCCTCTCATCCTTGCCCTTTCCCAAAGCTCTGCGGCAGTCCTTATACCTATGAACCAGTTTCTAAAGTTGTTGCACTGGGATCCCACATGAAAGGTAATACCGTAAGGTATAAGGTTTTTCTCTCTGGCATACTCCAGTAGGTCTATAGCGGTATCCAAATCTACGCCGAATTTCTTAGAGAGGGGCCAGTCACTTCCTTCATTGGGAACAACCACCCTTACATAAACCCTGGCTCTTTTCATCACCGCTGCTATCTTGTCTATCTCCGTATAAGAATCCACCGCAAAACGATCCATTCCAACTTCTTTACAATACTCTATAAAATCAGGAGGTTTAACCGGATTGCTGGATATTATCCTGTTTGGGCTAACTCCAGCCTGAAGCACCTTACTTAGCTCTTGACTGGATGCAACCTCAAAGTGGGAGCCTAACTCTGCAAGAGACTTTATGATTCTCTCGTGGTCGTTTGCTTTAACTGCGTAATAGACGTTAAACTTGGAAAAGTGGTACTTTAGCTCAATGTATCTACGCTTTATTCCGTCCAAGTCCATACAGAGCACAGGGGTCTTTTCTGGGCGCAAGTATGGTATGAAGTGTTTTCTTTCTTCAATAAACGACAGAAAAGTTTTTTTTGCAAATTCAAACTGAATAGCCTTGTGATCAATCGCACTTTTAAGCATGCAAAAAAATTTAATCTAAGTAAACTCTTTGTGAATACCTTCCATTTTAATTCTCTCTATTATCTTTCTTGCTATAGGTGCGGCAACGCTACCACCTGAACCACCGTGCTCTACCAATACTCCAATTACAAAGAGTGGATTTCTGTAAGGATAGAAACCCACAAACCAGGCATGGTCCCTCAGATGATAGGGTAAGTTTTTTCTTCTTGCGCTGATTGCTGCTACCTGAGCTGTTCCCGTTTTTCCAGCAATCTCTGCCATGGGAGAATTAGCCAGCACTCCAGTGCCAGACCTTACCACATCCTTCATGGCTTCTTTGACTATTGCAAAATACTCCGGCGGAGCTTTAATAACCTTATAGACTACTTTTTTATTCTTCCATATTACTCTTCCGTTAGGATCCCTTACTTCCTTAACGAGAGTAGGCTTATAAATAACACCGTCGTTGATTATTCCCATAACCATCAAACACTGCTGAAGCAATGTCGCTTTTAGGTATCCTTGCCCTATGGACATATTTACCGTATCCCCACCATACCACGGTTCTTTTTTCCTTTTTCTTTTCCACTCTGGATTTGGCAATATTCCGCTTGCATTAGGAAGCTCAAAAGGAACAGATTCTCCAAAGGAGAACTGTTTTAGAATACTTTCCATTTTTCTTGGACCCAGCCTGTAGTAGCAGTAATGGTAAAAATAAACATCGCAAGAATCCCTTATAGCGGTTTTTAAATTTACCCATCCATGACCGCTTCTTTTCCAACAGTAAAAAACCTTACCACCCAACGGAAAGGATCCTTTGCATACCACACCGTCCTTTGGGGCAACACCCTCTTGCAAAAGCCCCACAGCTAATCCTACCTTTATTACCGACCCAGGTGGATAGTAAGCTTGAAGGGCTCTGTTGAAAAGTGGGGTTAGTGGATCATTAACATACTCTTCCCACATATCGTAGATCTTGTTTGGATCAAAGGAAGGATAACTGACCATGGCAATTACTTCTCCACTGTCCGCTTTTATTATTAGAACCGCTCCTGCTTTGTGACCTGAATCTCTAAAGACTTCGTATGCGATTTTTTGAACTCTGCTGTCCACAGTTAAGACAACAGTGTTGCCTTTCTTAGGGCTTGTTTGCTTATATACACCCACCACTTTCCCCACCGCATTTACTATAAGCTCCTCCACTCCCACTGACCCTTGCAAGAACCTTTCCAGTGAACTTTCCAGTCCCTGTTTCCCAACTAAGCTCTGATGGAATATCCTATCTTTATACTCTTCTAAGTGCTTTTTTGTAGGATAACCCACATAACCTATGATGTGGGCGCATTCTTCTCCCATAGGGTAGAATCTTTTTGGGATCATGTTTATAAATACTCCAGGTAGGCGGTAGCTGTTGTTATAGAATTTATCTATCTCCGACTGATCTGTAAGTTTTTTTATCAATATGGGTTCTATACTGTTGCTTTTGTTTAACAGCGATTGGATGGAGATTTCTATACCAAAGATTTCTTTAAGGTTTTTCAAAGTATTTTCCACCACCTCTTTTTCCTGTATTATCTGAGGGTCCAAAAAGATTGCGTATTCTGGCACATCGTAGGCAAGGCTTTGGTTGCGTCTGTCTAATATGTCTCCTCTTTGGGAGTATATGATCCTACGTCTGATGTAGTTTCTCTTTGATAAGTGTTTGTAATAATCTCCCTTAAGCACCTGAAGATAAAACAGTCTGAAGACCAAAATCAAGTACAAAAAAATGGACAGTATCAAGAAAAGCACAAAATTTCTACGTTTCATCTTTGCTCTTTATTACTCTTTTTCCAAAGTAATAAACCGCGAGTAGTTCCGCTATAAATCCAGCGAGCATGGCGTAAAATTCCAAAGGATAGTAGTATTTAACGCTAAAGAGGATGTGCCTGTAAGTGTGCTCAATCAAGGCTAAGACTGTGTAAGCCATAATTAGTGTTGGTGTGTTGTCTATGTAAAACCTCTTTTTCAACAAGTCTAACACCATCAAAGCTAAAAGCTTACCAGACGCATGCCATCCAAAAGAGCCTTGGAGTATATCCAAAAGCAAAGCACTTAAAAAACCTTTCCCGTAACTTATCTGACCTCTTAGGTTTGAAAGGAAAAGAAAACACAGCAGTAGATCGGGGACAAATAGATAACTCTTAAAAATCCCAATTAAAACCGCGCTTTGAAGAAACAAAATCAAGATCAACATCGAATAAAAACTCAAATTTTCCTCCTCAAAATAACTACAAACTCCATCTTTTTGATGTGTGCCTCTGGCTTTACCTCTACCTTTTTAAAAAACCGCTCCTCAAGGGAAGGCAATCCATACACCTTCCCTACTTCAAAAGAGGGGAAATGGGGACTTCTGAGTAAAACCTTAGTTCCTACCTTGATATCGTCTTCTTGCAAGACATGTAAGAGCCTACCGGTGGGGAAGCCCCCTTTGTATATATAATTTTTACCATCTGCTACCACACTTACGAACATATCATCAGACCACACCGTTCTCACCTTTGAACTACTTGTGTATACCTCATCAACTATGCCCACCAATACATTTCTGTTAACCACCACAAAGCCCTCTTCAATACCGTCCTTTTCCCCTTTATCTACGATAAGGAAACCATCCCTGCCGGATGGGTCAAAGGCAACCACGCCTGCTATTACGTAGTCCAGTTCCTTATAAAATCCCTCCAGTCCCTTTATTTGACTTAGCTCCCTTTTACACGTCTCAAGCTCACTAACCTTTAAGTTCAATTGGATAATTTCCTCCCAAAGCCTTTTGTTCTCCTTTTGAACATTAACCAGAAAGAGGTATGTATTAATCAGATCCTTAACCTTATAGGAGACCTGGCTTTTAAACTCAAGCACGGGTAAAAAAATACTGTTTATAAAGCGAATTAGAGGTAAGATGGCAGGATAGGAGTGAGCTTCGGTTAAGTAAAAAAGCACGCTAAGGATAAAAAGAAAGAAGTAAAAGATCTTAATCTTCATTCCATAGCTATTTGCCTTATCAGATCAATTTTATCAAGTATGGAGCCTACCCCCCGTGCTACTGCGGTTATGGGATCCTCACAGTATCTGGTAAATATCCCAGTTTCACGATATATCCTCGTGTCTAAGTTCCTGAGCAAAGAACCGCCACCTGCAAGGACTATACCTCTTTCTGCTATATCGGAAGCCAACTCTGGTGGAGTTTTCTCAAGCGTCGCCTTTATGGCATTTATGATGGCACTAATTACGTCTTCTAAACTTTGGGTTATGTCAAAGTTTGACACGGTTACAGTTTTTGGTAAACCTGCCATATCTCTTCCCCTTATTTCAATCGTTTTTTCTTCCTCTTCTATAACTGCACTTCCCAACTCTATTTTTATCCTTTCTGCGGTTTGCTCTCCTATCAGAATGTGATACTTTTTCTTTATATAGTTGATTATAGATTCGGTCATTTCGTCTCCTGCTACTCTTATAGAAGTAGAGGTTACTATGCCTGCCAATGATATAACCGCTACTTCAGTAGTTCCACCTCCTATATCCACTATCATATTACCAACTGGTTCTTCTATGGGCAAACCTGCACCTATTGCCGCCGCCATAGGTTCTGCTATCAAATAGACTTCTCTTGCACCTGCACTCTTTGCTGCATCAATAACTGCCCTTTTTTCCACCTGCGTAACACCTGAAGGAACGCCAATAACCACTCTTGGCTTAGGTTTAAATATACTTTTACCTATCACTTTGTTTATCATGTAAGAGAGCATAATCTTTGTCGCCTCAAAGTCCGTTATAACTCCGTCCCTGAGTGGTCTTATGGTTTGAATATTTCCTGGAGTTTTACCGAGCATCTCCTTAGCTTCTTTACCAACCGCTATAACCTTTCCTGTTCTAACATCTACCGCTACTATGGATGGTTCCGAGAGGACAACTCCCTTACCTTCCAAGTATATAACTGTGTTGGCAGTTCCTAAGTCCACACCTATGTTGTTGGAAAATACACCTAAAAACCTTAAAATTCCGTTTAGCATAAGGAGTATTTTAAAATATCCCACCTATGCGGTGGAGTAGATATTTTTGGCACACACTAAAGGAAGAGCCTACGGACGCAGAAGCAAACTCTCACAAACTTCTTCTAAAGGTTGGCTTTATCAAGCAGGTCGCCTCTGGCATATACGAATACACCCCTCCCGCTCTAAAGGTAATAAGGAAGATAGAGTCCATAGTAAGGAAGGAGATGGAAAGGAGTGGAGCGCAAGAGGTTCTGCTAAGCGTTTTAAACCCCTCTGAACTTTGGAAAGAAACAGGAAGATGGGAAGCTTACGGAAGGGAACTATTTACGCTAAAAGACAGACACGGAAGGGAATACTGCTTGGGACCTACCCACGAGGAGGAAATAACGGACCTTTTCAGAAGTTTTGTAAATTCCTACAAAAAACTTCCTTTGATTTTGTATCAAATACAGGTCAAATTTAGGGACGAAAAAAGACCACGCTTTGGCCTTATAAGGTCCAGGGAATTTATCATGAAAGACGCTTACTCCTTTGACGAAGATGAGTTTTCGGCCATGATATCTTACGAGACTATGAAGTTTGCCTACGAAAGGATATTTAAAAAGCTAAGGTTAAAAACCCTTTTGGCTGAGGCAAGCGTGGGGACCATAGGAGGAAAGATGTCCCACGAGTTTATAGTCTTGACCGATTATGGTGAGGCCCGTGTTGCCTTTTGTGAAAACTGTGGATACTGTGCCAATACAGAGATAGTTCCTTTGCCAAAGCACAAAGAAGAGCAAGAGCAGGAAAAACAAATGCAAAAGGTATATACGCCAAACACTTCCACCATAGCCCAACTTTCCGATTACTTAAAGATCCCCGCATACAAGATCCTGAAGGCGGTTTTGTATTTAAAAGGAGAAGAGCCTATTATGGTTCTAATCAGAGGAGACAGGGAAGTGGATGAGAAGAAGTTGGAAGCAGTTCTTGGAACGGACGAATTTAGGCTTGCAACGGACGAAGACATTAAAAGACTGCTTAATACCTCAAAGGGATTTGTGGGACCCTTTAATCTTCCTCCAAACTTTAACGTCCTTTGGGACAACTCAGTTTATGGCATAAAGAACATGGTAGTTGCCCTCAACGAGGATAACTATCACTACATCAACGTCAATGCGGGTAGGGACATCCAATACGGGAAGTTCGTGGATGTGTGTCAGGTGGAAGAGGGAGACCCATGTCCTAAGTGCGGTGCTCCTTTGAGGGTAGGAAGGGGCTTAGAGCTAGGACACATATTCCTCTTGGGAACCAGATACTCAGAACCTATGAGAGCTTTCATAAAGGACAGATCAGGTCAAGAAAAACCTGTGGTGATGGGATGTTATGGTATTGGTATATCAAGGTGCCTTTCCGCCATTGTGGAGCAGTATCATGACGAAAAAGGTATTAAGTTTCCTACGGTGGTTGCACCCTTTGAGCTGGACATTATCTGCGTAAATCAGTCGGATGAGGTGCAAAAAAATACTGCAGAGAAGTTATACACCTTAGCTATGGAGCTTGGATTGGACGTTATTTACGACGATAGGGACGAAAGCCCGGGGTTTAAGTTTGCAGATGGGGAACTTTGTGGCTTTCCCTACATTCTGGTTGTGGGTAAAAAAGTTAAAGAAGGTAAAGTAGAACTTTGGATAAGGCATACGGGAGAAAGAAAAGAGCTTAACTTGGACACCGCCATTCAGGAGGTAAAGTCTCTTATAGAAAAGGATAAACTTTGATGGATCAGCTTTTTTACTGGCTTACCTTAAAGGCTATACATGGACTTGGTGAGAGGAATATAAAAAAGCTCTACCAATACTACAAGGATCCAAAGCTAATACTCGAGGCAGAAAGGTGGGAACTTGTAAAGCTTGTAGGTGAAGTAAGGGCAAGCAGGATAAAGGAAAAAAAGCTTAGCTTTGACCCAGAGGAAGTTATAAAGGTAGTGCAAAGGGAAGGAATAGGCTTTCTTACTCTTTCGGATATGGATTACTTTCCAAGACTAAAGGAAATTGAAGATCCACCACCCGTTCTGTTTTATCAGGGAGAGCTAAAGAGGACGAAGTTTTTTGGAGTGGTTGGCACACGAAAGCCAGACAACTACAGCATAATGTATTTAAAGGAGCTGATAGGTCTCTTGGTGTCTAAGGGTTATGGCATAGCTTCTGGCGGTGCGATGGGAATAGATATTCTTTCTCATAGATTTTGCACGGAAAGTGGGGGCTATACCGTGTGTTTTCTTGGCTTTGGTATCTTACAAGCACCAAAAAACATTAAAAGGTTCGTTTTAGCCAATGGGGCTATAGTATCTGAGCTTTTGCCTTGGGAGCATGCTGATAGATACACTTTTTACAGAAGGAACAGGCTTATAAGCGGTGTGTCTGACGGAGTTTTTGTGGTGGAAGCGGGAGAAAACTCAGGTGCGCTAATAACCGCCTATTACGCCAAGGAGCAGGGAAGACAGGTTTATGCACACGTAGGATACGGATCTAGCGAAAGGTGGGAAGGTTGTATAAAGCTGATCAACGAAGGGGTCGCAAAGCTTGTAGGAAGGCTTCAAAAGTTTGAGGTTGAAGAAGAGAAGGTAGAAGATCCTATTTTGATAGCTCTTAGCACACCAAAAACCTTAAGCGAGCTTTCTCAAATCTTAGGCATAGAAGAGAGGGAACTAAGCAAAAGGTTGGGACTTTATGTAGCAGAAGGTTTAGTCCATTGCAATGGACCTTATTACTGCAGGCTAAAACAAGAAGGGGATGAATACTACGCTGACGAGGAGCTTTTTCCAACCCTTTAGCAGATAAAGCCCAACCGATCCCAACACAAGGCTCAGCACCGCTTCCCACAGGGAAAAGTTGAAAAAAACCTTTGGGGCAAAGTGCGAAAAGAAGAGCACAGACTTGACGATAAGCTGTCCCAAAAGCTCAAGGTGAAAAGACGGCAAGGAAAAAAGGGTCATCATGTCCAAAAAGCCACAAAGTGTAAAAAGGCCAAACAGAGGGGTTAGCAAAGGAGTGAGGATAATGCTAAAAGGTGCAGAAAAGGAAAGGAGAGAGACTATGGGCATGGTGCCCAAAAAGGCAAAGAAGGAAACCCAAAAGGACAAAAAGATGACGTTTTTCTTTGGTGCGTCTTTTAAGGAGAGGATGATATAAAGCGTCGCACAGAAAGAAAGCCAAAAAGAGTAAGAGCGCACGTATTCTGGATACAAAAAGAGTATGATGGCTCCGGAAACAAAAAGTGTGCCAAGAAGGTTTGGCCTTTCTCCGTAAGCAAGCAAAAAGATGACAAAGACAGACATAATGTATGCCCTAAGAATTGGTGGTTCAGAGGGAACCAAAAAAAGACTGTAAAGACTTATACCAACAAAGGACAGAAGCAGTCCATACCTATAAGGAGCCAGATATCTTAGCATTAGGGCAAGGGCAGTTAGATGTCCGCCGGATACTACCAAAAGATGGACAAGTCCCGTGATCAAAAAAGCAGACTGAACTTTTAAAGGTAGAAGTTCTTGATCCTCACCCAAAAAGTAGGTTAGCACAAGATTTTTAACCTCCGGGTCCTCAATTTTACCCTCTACCCTACTTATCATACGATCCCTTAGGCTTGGCTTTATGTCTGCAAAGGAAAGGTTGGCATAGCTTGAAGTTATATAAACTCTTCCCTCCGATACCTTAACCTTTGCATAGGTCTTTATGTATCTGGAGGGTAAGTCCAAGGCATCATAAACTGTCAATAAAGCCCCTTTGTTGTATATTTCTGGAAAATCTCCACCCAAAACTTTTGCTTTGGCAATGAGCTTGTTCTCTTCCAAACGATGCTCTCCCTCTATACGAAGGACTACAAAACCTTTTCCTAAGTCCTCTTCAAAAAGAAAGGGATCCAGCGATCTTTCTATGGAAAGAACAATAGAAAGAAGAAAAAATACAAAAGGAAAAATTTTACGCTTCACCTAAGTGTTTCATAACCGTTTCCATATCTTTGTCGCCTCTACCCGAAAGGTTTAGAACTACCACATCCTCTTTGCTGAGCTGTTTGGCTATTTCTATTGTCTTCAGCACTGCGTGGGCTGGCTCTAAGGCTGGGATAATACCCTCAAGTCTTGAAAGCAGTTTAAAACCTTCCAAAGCTTCTTCATCGGTTGCATAAACATACTCTGCCCTTCCACTTTCAAAAAGGTAGGCATGCTCTGGTCCTACTCCCGGATAGTCAAGACCGGCGGATATGGAGTGGGTGGTTCTTATTTGTCCCTCTTCGTCCTGCAAAAAGTAAGACTTCATACCGTGGAGAATGCCGACAGTCCCACCATTTATTGATGCGGCGTGCTTACCAGTTTCTATGCCAAGCCCTCCAGCTTCTACTCCCACAAGCCTTACCCCCTCTTCTTCCACAAAAGGATAAAAGATCCCCATGGCGTTGGAACCTCCTCCCACGCAAGCGACAACAGCCTTAGGTAGTTTTCCTTCAAGCTCCCACAGCTGTTTTTTTACCTCCTCTCCTATAACTTTCTGAAAGTCTCTGACGATGGTTGGGAAGGGATGGGGACCTACGACAGAACCTATTATGTAATGGGTAGTTTCCACATTAGAAACCCAATCCCTGAGGGCTTCGTTTATGGCATCTTTTAGAGTTCTGCTTCCACTTTTTACCACCTTAACCTCTGCCCCTAAAAGTTTCATCCTAAAGACATTTAACCTTTGCCTTTGGGCATCCTCTTCGCCCATATAAACCACACACTCAAGACCAAAAAGCGCACAAGCGGTAGCGGTAGCGACACCGTGCTGTCCTGCACCTGTTTCTGCGATGATTCTTTTTTTACCCATTCTCTTTGCCAAAAGAGCTTGTCCAAGGGTGTTGTTTATCTTGTGGGCACCCGTGTGCAAAAGGTCCTCTCTTTTTAGGTAGATTTTTGCTCCTCCAGCATACTCAGTTAGGTTCTTGGCAAAATACAAAGGTGTGGGCCTACCTGCAAAGTTTCTTAAGTATGCGTAAAGCTCTTCCCAAAAGCTTTTATCTTTCTTTATCCTTTCGTATTCTTCTTCCAACTGCTCCAGCGCATACATTAAGGTTTCTGGAACAAACCTACCACCAAAGGTGCCAAAATATCCGTGTTTCATTGTAGTGCATTTAAATTATAACCAATACGCTGGGTGAGAAATTAACCAAGCGCATAGCTTTTTCTGAAACCACTGTAGCCAATTACATGCATGTAAGAAACCAACCCATTTACATATTAAACATTAGAGGACAAAGCCCCTAACAAACACCCTATCTGGGAGGACGCTTAATAAAGACGCTTAATAAAAATGGTATAATTGACCTTATGGAACCTTTAATTTTTCTAACTCTTGCAGTTGCGGGAGTGGGGATTCTAGTTGTGTTTTTGTTGTTTGATTTAAAGAGTAAAGTTAATAAGCTTCAGGTTTGTATAGAAGATTTGGAGAAAATTAATCAGGAAAATTTAAACAAGCAGGAGGAAAAGTTCAGAGAATTACAAACTCTCTTAAGCCAACTAGCAAAAAACAACTTAGAAAATTTGACAAAATACTTAGGGGAATATGCAAGTCTAACAAGTCAGCAATTAAAAACTACACAAAAAGAATTTGAAGAGCTTAAAGATAGAATGAACGAAATATTTAAGACGCTTGCTAAGGAAATAACCGATAAAGCTAATAAGCTTCAGGTTTGTATAGAAGATTTGGAGAAAATTAATCAGGCACATTTAAGTAAACAGGAGGAAAAATTCAACGAATACTTAAGGGAGTACACAAATCTAACAATCCAACAGTTGAAAGCTACACAAAAAGAACTTGAAGAGCTTAAAGATAGTATAAACAAAATGTATAAGTTGCTTACTGAAGAAATAACTGATAAAGATCTATGAAATGGTCGGGAAAGATGATGTTATAAAGTATCTTAGCTATCTAAGAGAACTTAGTAGGAAGATAGGTGTTAGAGTAGATTTCAGTAATCTGTTTATTAGACCCAGAAGAAAAAGGATAAATCCTGAGGTTCTTAAAGAAACCCTCTTCTTCCTAAAAGAAGACTTAAAATTTGGCGATGCATTGGAAATTACAAGGGAAAGCGATGGGGATCTATACAACTTTCTGAAAAAAAAGCTAAGAGAGATAGCAAATTCTGATGATAAAGCGCTATTTTTGGGTGTGGGTCTTTTGAAGTATTTCATTAAAACAGATACTATAAACGAGATAAGAGTTTTTGCTCCAATATTTGTGGTTAATTTGGAAGTAAGGGAAGAAGAAAGAAAAATAACTTTGGACATAGGAAATTCTTTTCTGAACTATGACCTTTTTGATAAGCTTCCTTTGGGACAAGATGAGGAATACGGGGTAAGGGATGATCTGTTGGATTTTGTGAAGGAAGTAGAAGAAAAGATGGAAACATGTGCTGATTTGGAATCTTTGAGAGGCTTAGCTGAAGAAGTTGTGGAACAAATAAACTATATGCTTGAATCTGAGGAAAAGATTAAAATCTTACAGGAAAGGTTATCCTTTGAAATTTTAGCAAACCAACAGAATTATTATTACGACGGAACTTATCTGTTTCTTAGTAATTTTCCTACAGAGCTTTCTACTTATAAATCTTTGGAACTTTTGATAGAAGAGATCAAAGAACGGGGAGATTTGAAGAACAAAGTTTTGCAAAAATTGCTAAGCTCTGCTTTGTCAGAGAGAGTGAATCTCGAAAAGTTGGGTAACTTTTCTTTGGGGGACCTAAGGTATGAAATTCCTATACCTATCTCTAAAAACCAAGAAAGGGCTTTGGAAAACGCCATCAATCATGAGGTATCATACATACAGGGACCACCCGGCACTGGCAAAAGCCACACTATAACCGCTTTGGCTCTTCTGTTTATACTGCTTGATAAGAAGATATTAATCGTATCCCAAAAAGCCCCTGCTATAAAAGTGCTCTTTGAAAAGCTTTCAAGAATACTCTCTTCAGACGAAAACTTTTTGCCCTTCATATACTTTTACAAGGAGTACAAAAGGAAAACTAAGGAAAACATAGAAAACATCATCAAACAGCTGGACAACATAAAGATATATTCAATAAAGCAGGACTTGAAGAATACGGAAGATGAGCTTAAGCAAAAGATTAGAGATTATAAGAAAATTACTGAAGAATATAAAAAATATTTGAAGCTTACCGAAGAATACACAGAAAAAACTCAGAGCTTTGAGAGGAGTTTAACTAACTTTGAATATGAATACGAGATTCAAAGAGATTTCATCCAAAAGCTATACCAGACCTATAAGGGAGAAATTCAAAGGTTTATGGATTTTCTGAAAAGCGAGCAATCAACTTTTAAGACGTTAGAAGAAAAAGGTAAAACAGAAATTGGTATATATATTCTGCGTCGCAAAAGGTTTTTGAAAAAATTAGGAATGAAAAGCTTTACTAAAGGGAAAAGACTTTCTTATTTCGCCAAAAGTTTGTATGAGCTCTTAGATAGATACCGTGAGATTCAGTATACAGCGGATAAGCTTAAAGGATTGCTTCATGATTATTCCAAAACCCTCAGTGGTTTAGAGAAAGAGATAAAGGAGCTTGCACGCAAAAGAATAGCAACCTTGATTTTGGATAGAATATACAGCAGAGCTTGGCAATACAAGGAAGACCTTTCTAATCTAAAGTCCATATTTCATTATACAAAAGACAGATTGCTTAAGGAAGCACAGGAACGCGTGAACTACGAAAATGTATTAAAGATCTTTAACATCTGGATAACTGATATCCCGAGCGTGGACAGAATACTTCCTATGAAGCCAAACTTGTTTGACTTAGTTGTAGTGGATGAATCTTCTCAGGTAAATTTAGCTCAGATAATACCTGTCTTTTATAGAGGGAAAAGCATCTGCGTAGTGGGAGATCACAAGCAACTTAATTTAGAAGCAGTGGGCTTAGGCTTTAGGATTAGTAATAAACTTGATACTCTTGTATGGGAAAGGTATAAACCAGCAGGGATGGATTACGAGAAAGCCAAAAAGAGAAGATTGGTCCTAACAAAAGCTTCCATCCTTGAGTTCTTATCTCCTGATAAACATTCTGAAGAATCAGATTCTCTAAGCTATATAAATGAAGATGCAATAGTTATGTTAGACGAACACTTCAGGTCAGTTTATCCTTTGGCAAGCTTTACTTCAAGGGAGTTTTACGATGGAAAACTGCACGTGATGACAAGGGATCCCAACAGGGAAGGTATAGCCTTTAAAGTTATAAAAGTTGAAGGAAAAAGGTCCACAAGGCAAAAAATAGTTGAGGCTGAAGCGGAAGAGGTCTTAAAAATAATAAAGAGTTTGAAAGATCACAGAGCTTATCAAGATGTAAAACTTCCTGAATATGTGCCACAAAACTTTGAGATAGGTGTTCTTTCCTTTGTGAGGGACCAGGTAGAATACATAAGACTAAGACTTATGGAGGAAGATTACGATAACATCCTCGTGGGAACACCCGAAGAGTTTCAAGGACACGAAAAAGATATTATGATAATCTCCCTTGCTTTGGATGAATCATGTTCTCAAAGTAGGAACCATTATGAGCAAAAAAACAGATTTAATGTAGCTACCAGTAGAGCAAAGTATTTTACTTTCCTAGTTTATGCAGGGCTTCCACAGAATTTTAATCTTACCAAAAGATACATACTTCACTTTGAAAATTACTACACAGAACGACTGTCGGATGGAAGTTTGGATGTTAGTAAGTTTGAATCTAAACTGGAGGAAGCAGTCTATTACTACCTTAGGGAAATTGTTGAAGAGTTAGAAAAAAAATACAAGACAGAAATTAAAATTTTCAACCAATACGAAACTTGCGGATACAGGTTAGATTTTGTAATATACTGCAAACAGCTCAAAAAGTTTCTTGCAATAGAAGTTGATGGACCACATCACTTTAAAATGTTAGGGAATAAAATCTTAGATTACGCAGACTGGCATGTGGAGAGAGTGGAAAGACTCAAAAGAGCGGGCTGGCAAATAATACACACTCCATACTACAAATGGTACATAAACGGCTGGCTGGATAAGGAAAATCCTATTCTAAAAGGAGAAATTGAAAACTTGAAAAAAGCTTTAGAAGAGTTTTTGTTTATTGAAAAAGCTCAAGCTTGAGTATAATTTTATTATCAGTTAGGAGGGTGTAGCTCAGTTGGTAGAGCAGTGGACTGTGGATCCACGGGTCGCGGGTTCGAGTCCCGTCACCCTCCCCAAAGATCCAAGGAGGAAAACATGGAAATCTTGTCTGTGAGTAAAAGTATAGAGAGCTTAGATACACCTATTGCTGTTCTGCTTTACGAGGATGATCAATCAAACCTTAGCTATCTTGGTGATTTACAGCAAGAAGTAAAAATGCTCATGCAAGCAGAAAACTTTAAAGGGAAAGAAGATTCTGTAGCCAAGATAAACTTGATAAAAAACCAAAAGGTGGTAACCATATACTTGGGAGGTTTGGGTAAAAAAGAAAAGGTCAGCCTTGACAATTTTAGAAGGACCACTGCGTTGATCATAAAGAGGGCAAAAAGGGACAAGGTAAAAGATTTACTTATTTATGCCGGAGAGAGGCTAAGCGAAGAAGTTTCAAAGGCTATAGTAGAGGGTGCCATACTGGGAGATTACACCTTTGATAAGTATAAAACCAAGAACAACGAAGAGGAAAAAGGGAAGATCTCAAAGATTGAGCTCTACGGTGGAGACGAAAGGGGGATAACTGTTGGTAAAATACTGGCGCAAGCTCAGAGGTTTGTTAGGGACTTGGTAAATGAGCCAGGAAACGTGATAAATCCAATAACCTTGGCGGAAATTGCCAAAAAACTCGCAGAAGAATACCATTTAGAGTGTAGGATTTACGATGAGAAGGAAATTCAGGAAATGGGTATGATGGCTCTTTGGAGCGTGGGGAAAGGCTCTGCCACACCACCCAGGTTCATCCATCTTACTTACAGGCCAGAAGGGGAGCCAAAGGACAGAATAGTTTTTGTAGGTAAAGGACTTACCTTTGACAGCGGGGGACTAAACATAAAGACGGGAGACTACATGAGGACGATGAAGATGGATAAGGCGGGAGCATGCACGGTTCTTGGCATACTGAAGGCGGTAGCTGAGCTAAAGCTTCCGGTAGAAGTTCATGGAGTAATAGGAGCGGCGGAGAACATGCCAAGTGGCACAGCCTACAGACCGGATGACATAATAAGAGCTATGAACGGAAAGACCATAGAGATAGACAACACCGACGCAGAAGGTAGGGTAACTTTGGCAGATGCCCTCTCTTATGCTTCTAACCTTGAACCTTCCAGAATAATTGATTTGGCAACGCTCACTGGAGCCTGTGTGGTAGCCCTGGGAGAATACACCGCCGGGCTCTTTACCAACGACGATGAGTTTGGGGATGAGTTTTTGAAAATCTCAAAGGATACAGGAGAAAGGCTTTGGAAACTGCCGATGGACGACAAAAAGCTCAGGGAAAAGATAAAAAAAGGAGATGGAGATGTGTTAAATAGTGGAGGAAGATACGGTGGAGCCATAACCGCTGCCATGTTTTTGGAGGAGTTCGTCAAAGAGGGCATAAAGTGGATCCATCTGGACATAGCAGGTCCTGCTTACTTCAAAGAGGAATTTGGTTATTACTCAAAAGGAGCCACAGGCTTTGGGCTCAGAACCTGCGTAGAGTATATTATTCGTAAGTACTCATGAAGATTTTAGTCCACGTTTGCTGTGCGCCAGATGCGGTTTATTTTCTCCAAAGGCTAAGAGAAGATTTTCCCCAATCTGAAATAACTGCCTTTTTCTACGACCCAAACATACACCCCTACGAAGAATATAAACTACGGCTTGTGGAAACAAAAAGAGTATGTCAGAGCTTGGGGATAAAGCTGGTGGAAGGAGAGTATGATGTGGAAAACTGGCTCAGGGCTGTGAAAGGCTTAGAGGACGAGCCGGAGAGGGGCAAAAGGTGTGAGGTGTGCTTTGACTACAGACTTTCAAGGTCCCTTGAGTATGCAAAAAGTATAGGTGCTTCCCACTATACAACCACCTTGCTTATGAGTCCAAAAAAGGACTTTAAGGTTCTTTCTGAAGTGGGCTCCAACCTTGCCAAAAACTTTGGCATAGAGTTCTTAGCCTTAGACTACAGAAAAGGGGGAGGCACGCAGGAGATGTTCAGGCTCTCCAAGGCTATGGAAATCTACCATCAGGACTACTGCGGATGTATTTACGGACTTTTTAAGCAAAAGAAGGAAAAAGCCATGTGGGACCTTGTGTCCTTCTTGGGCGGAAGAAGGCCTGGAAGCAAAGAGGAGAGGCTTTTTATAAAGGAGCTAAGGTTCTTTGCGGAAGGTTTGGGCTTGAAGTGTAAAGAGTGGGAGTTTTCCTTCATAAACTGGAAGCTTTTGCACGCAAGCGTCAAGGTTGGCGAAAGTCATATACCCTTTTTGGTCCAACCCTTCTCAAGGGCTATAAAGGGTGTGCTGAAGGCTGACGTAGAAGAAGTTATAGAAAACACCATATACTATAACAAAGGAGGATTGAAAGTTTTGTTGGTAGAAGAGCTAAAAGACAGACCCTTGGAAGAGGTAAGTGTTCTGACCGATCCCACCTTTTTGGTTAGCGTAGATCAAAAGGAAAAACTCCTAAGCGGTCGTATATCTGTAGAACTTCAGGCGGAGATCTGCTGGGACACCTCTTCGGTTCTACTGATAGGAGATGTAGAATCTGAGTGTGTTGTGGGCTTTCCAGCAGATACTCTTCAAGATGGAAGCGGAATAGATTTTGAACAGATCTGCCAATTTGTAGAAAACAGGGCTTTGGAGATCAAGGAAAAAAGGTTAAGCATTGCCCTTTTGGGTGCCCAATCCCTTGGAAAGGCAGGCAGTAGGTTTTTGAAGGAGCGCATAAAAAGAGATCTCACTCTTGTGGATTATCGTAGTCAAAACGCTTTGATTCCATCCAAAGAAGGTCCATCTCCTGCAGAGTCATACTTTTAAGATCCTTTCCAAGTTCCTTTGCTCTTTTTTCTAAGTATCTAAACCGCCTTTCAAACCTGTTGTTTGCCTCTTGTAAGCACTCTTCCGCATCTACTTTTAAAAACCTTGCCAACTCCACAACAGCGGTAAGCACATCTCCCAATTCGTGCTTTATAGCCTTCTTACTGCCTTCCTTTATAGCGTCCTTTAGTTCCCGAAACTCTTCTTCAATCTTTTCAAAAACTTGCTCTATGCTTTCAAAGTCAAAGCCCACTAAGCTTGCCCTGTCCTGAAGCTTTTGGGACCTCATCAATGCAGGAAGGCTCTTTGGAACTCCATCTAAGACACTCTCCCTTTCCTTTACTTTATTCTCTTCCCACTTACTCAAAACCTCTTGGGCAGATTCATTGCCAAAGACGTGAGGATGCCTCTTTATCAGCTTTTCATTCAAAGTTTCTATTACATCCCACACATCAAAGGCACCTCTTTCCTTTGCTATTTGGGAATGAAAAACAACTTGAAGGAGCACGTCTCCCAATTCTTCCTTTAGCCTATGGTCATCTTTACTGTCTATGGCGTCCAAAAGCTCATAAGCTTCTTCTATCATATACTTTTTAAGGCTTTCGTGGGTTTGCTTGCTATCCCATGGGCATTTTTCCCTTAAGGTTTGCATTATTTTTAAAAGCTCTTCAAAAGGCGTCATAATTCCAAGGTTTTTATATGCACATCTTTAAGTTGTTTTGGAGAAACGTAGTCTGGCGCTCCTGTTAATGGGCATGTACCCTTTTGAGTTTTGGGAAAAGCTATAACGTCCCTTATGGAATCCAAGCCCAGCATAATTGCCAAAAGCCTATCCAAACCTATGGCCAAGCCTCCGTGAGGTGGAGCTCCATAACTTAAAGCCTTAAGTAAAAAGCCAAATTTTTCTTCTACTTCTACCTCAGATAGATCCAAAAGTTTAAAGATCTTTTCCTGTAGGTCCCTTCTGTGAATACGTATGGAACCTCCGCCTACCTCATAACCGTTTATGACCAAATCGTAAGCCCTTGCTCTTACAGAATGCACCAACCTTTTCTTCTCCTCTATGTCTTGTGTTTGTAAGGCTTGAATTAGCTTTGGTATGTCTTCCTCCCTTGGAGAGGTGAAAGGATGGTGCAAGGATACGAACCTCCCTTCCTCATCGTCCCACTCCAAAAGTGGAAAATCCACAACCCACAAAAAGTCAAAGCCATCTTTTGCAAGGTTAAAACTTTTGGCAAGATGGAGCCTTAGATTACTCAAAACTTTATAGACAAGTTCCTTTTTGCCCGCAGAAAAGAAGATGGTATTCCCCGGTTTCGCCTTTGTTCTTTCAAGCAAAGCCTTTATTTCTTCTTCTCTAAGAAACTTCACTATGGGGGATGTTAGCTTACCCTCTTCCACCCTTATCCAAGCTAAACCCTTAGCACCCCAAGATTGGACAAGACGAGTAAGCTCTTCTATCTGACTCCTTGACAGCTCTCCAGCATTGAAGTTTATAGCCTTTACCGTTCCACCGCTTTCTATGGCTTCTTTAAAGACCTTAAAGTCGGTGTTTTTAAACACATCCTCCACATTTACCAATTCAAGCCCAAACCTTCTGTCTGGCTTATCTGTCCCGTATCTTTCCATACACTCAAAATAGCTAACCCTATCAAAGGGTGTTTTTACTTCTATTCCCAAAAGCTCCTTAAACAACGTCCTTATAAGTTCTTCCGTTATACCCATAACATCCTCTTCTTCCACAAAGGACATTTCAAAGTCTATCTGCGTAAATTCTGGTTGTCTGTCTGCCCTTAAATCTTCGTCCCTCAAACACTTTGCGATCTGGAAGTATCTGTCCAAGCCAGCGATCATAAGAATTTGTTTAAAGAGCTGTGGGGACTGGGGAAGGGCGTAAAACTTGCCCGGATGTAGTCTTGAAGGAACCAAAAAGTCCCTTGCACCTTCGGGCGTAGATTTGGTAAGCAGAGGAGTTTCCACCTCAATAAAACCATTCTTTACAAACACATCCCTTATGATCTGATAGGCTTTGTGCCTAAAAAGGATGTTCCTCTTCATCGTTTCCCTTCTAAGGTCAATGTATCTGTATCGCAGTTTTATTTCTTCGGATACTGCGGTTTCTTCTTCTACGGGGAAAGGAAGCAATTCGGAAGTGTTCAAAAGCTCTATCCTTTCAGCAAAGACCTCCAACTGTCCTGTCCTTAGCTTTGGGTTTTCCGTTCCTGGTGGTCTTCTTCTTACTTTACCTTTCACGCAAATAACGTCTTCTGCGCTTAGCTTGTCCGCAGTCTCGTAAGCTTCTGGAGAGTGAAGCTCTTCCACCACCACCTGCACGATTCCCTCTCTGTCCCTAAGGTCCAAAAATACCACTCCTCCATGGTTTCTAACCCTATGAACCCAACCGCAAAGCACTACTTCTTTGTCCAAGTCCTCTTCCGACACAAGCCCACAGTATTTAGTCCTCTTCATTTCGAAGATAACTATTATAAACCTTTGTGTTATAATCTCTTTCAGGGCGGTAAGACCTTTCAACTCATGAAAGATTTAGTAAGTCAAAGATTGCGAGAGCTGGTTTTGAAAAAATACAACATACAGGATTTAAACTACACCGTAGATATTCCAAAGGACAGTGAGTTGGGAGACCTTGCTACAAACGTGTGTTTTCTCTTAGCTAAACATTTAAAAAAGTCTCCCAATTTAATCGCAGAGGAAATTGCGCCGGAATTACGCTGTGATGAGTTTGAAGCTTATCCTTTGAGAGGCTTTATAAACTTCCGATTCTCAGAGGGTTATATAAAGGAAAGTTTTAAAGAGCTTTTAAAAACTGGACAGTCCTACTTTTTTGAAAATTTAGGAAAAGGGAAAAAATTACAGTTAGAGTTTGTCAGTGCCAATCCCACTGGACCGCTACACCTTGGACACGGCAGGGGTGCGGTGGTAGGGGATGTGCTGTATAGACTACTAAAAGCCTTTGGCTTTGACGTTCAAAGAGAGTATTACATAAACGACGCTGGCAATCAAGCATACCTTTTTGGTCTTTCTATCCTTTATAGACTGTACGAGCTGTTTGGCGTAGAGGACGAAGAACTAAGGAAAAAGTTTGAGGAAGAAGGATACAAAGGGTATTACATAAAGGAGCTTGCCAAAGATGCCAAGGCTTTTTATGGTGAAGAAATACTAAAAAAAGACAAGAAGGAAGCAATAAACCTTCTTAGTGAATACGGAATAAGGCGCATGCTTGAAGATATAAGAGAAACTCTGAATTTTATGGGTGTGTCTTTTGACTCTTGGATCAGTGAAAGGGAAGTTATCAAAAGCGGTATTTTGGAAGAGATTATTCAGAAGTTAGAGGAAAAGGGCTATATTTATTGGCAAGATGGAGCCCTTTGGTTCAAAAGCTCCCTTTTTGGAGATGACAAAGACAGGGTCCTTATAAGGTCCGATCGCACACCCACTTATTTTGCTGGAGATATAGCATACCACTACTACAAATACAAAAGGGGCTTTGAAGAGGTTATAAACCTTTGGGGGGCAGATCACTGGGGCTATCTTCCAAGGTTAAAGGGAGCTCTTAAGGCTTTGGGTATTCCAGAAGATTGGCTAAAAGTAGAGTTTGTGCAAATGGTTAGACTTTTCTCACAAGGCAAAGAAATTCGTATGTCCAAAAGGACTGGAGAGTTTGTAACCCTTAAGGAGTTGTTGGATGAAGTGGGTGTGGATGCGGTCAGGTTTATCTTTCTGACAAAACGTTCAGATACGCCCCTTGATTTTAACATTGACTTGGTAAAGAGCAATACCACAGAAAACCCTGTCTTTTATGTTCAATACGCTTACGCCCGCACAAGAGGTGTATTCAGGGAGGTTAGAAGTAGGTTTGGAATAGACCCAGATAGTGAAAAGCTGGAAGAATGGCTAAACCCTTTGAAGGACTCTCAAGGTTTAGAACTCATGAAAAAAGTTTTATTTTTCAAGGATACCTTAAAAGATGCGGTCCTCAGCCTAACACCACACATAGTCGTATACAACTTACTGGAAATATCCAAACTTTTCCACAATTACTACAACCATCACAGGGTAATTGTGGAGGACAGGTCGCTTATGATGGGAAGGCTTGCGCTGTTAAAAGGAGTTGAGATTGCCTTAAAAGTTGGTTTAAATTTAATAGGAGTAAGTGCGCCGGAACGCATGTGAAAGGAGGGAAGAATGAATAGAAGAGAAAGATTAATAGTTTTGGTAGGAATACTTATCGCTTTGATATTCTTTTACTTAGGCTTGAACCAGTGGCTTAAACAAAAAACTCCCGCCGAACCTCCACCAATTGTAGTAAAGCCTACACCAAAACCCCCGGAAGAAAGCCAGCCTAAAGTTGAAAAGGTAGAACAACCAGCAGAGCAAAAGCCAGAAAAAGAGGAGAAAGATTTAATAGCGGAAAAGATAAAAGAGGAGAAAAAGAAAGCTGAAAATAAACCAGAGCAAGCGACAAAGAATAACTTAACGGTTCAAAAGGATCAGGTAAAAAAAGAGAAAAGGGAGTATGTAATACAGATAGGAGCCTTCATTCATAAAGAAAACGCAGAGAAGGTGTTGGAAAAGGCTAAAAGGATGGGCTATTCAGGTGAAATCATAAATGAAGACAAGTTTTACAAGGTGAGGGTGAAGGTAAGAACAGACAATCTTAGGGCAGAGATGAACAAGCTAAGGTCCGCTTTTGGAAATGTAATAGTTAAAAAATGAAGCTCTTATTAATCATATTGCTGTTTATCTTTTCATGTGCAAGCGTTCGGCAAGAAAAGGATGCTAAAAATTGGCAATATTACTACGATCTGGGCATGTCTTCTCTGTTGGTAAAAAACTACTCAGAGGCTATAACCAACTTCTTTTTGGCTTCTCAGATAGCACCCAATGAGCCTAAGGTATGGAATGCCTTAGGAATTGCTTACATGGAGGTTTTAGAATACCATAAGGCGGAGAACGCATTTAGAAAAGCTTTGGAGGTAGATAAAAAATTTACAGAAGCGAAACTAAACTTAGGAATACTTTACTTTAGGAAAAAGGACTACGAAAAGGCTTTAAATGAAATTAAGGAAGCGCTCAACGACGAGGCGTTTCCTAACAAACACGTAGCTTTTTATTATTTAGCGAAGATATACAAGGTTATGGGCAACCAATCCCTTTACTTTGAGAACTTAAAGAAGGCGACCATTTACAATCCAATGTTTTTAGACGCTCAGTTTGAACTTGCCAATGCTTACGAAGAAGTGGGAGATTACAAATCTGCCTTGGATGTTTATAGGAACCTTGTCAGCAACGGTGTGAATAGTCCGCAAATACAACTCAATATGGCTCGGTTGATGTTTTACTTGGAAGATTACAAAAATGCCAAGCTCTACATAAGAAAAATAATGGAAGATAGACAAGCGGAGGCAAATCTAAAAACTCAAGCTTATGACCTACTTAGTCAGATCTTAATAAAAGAGCAGGAAAGGCTACTAAATAAGCACGATTTGCCTAAGGAAAGTCAAACACCAGAGCAAAAAGAAAAGGCTATAAGAATACAATTGGGAGCTTTTTCCTCTGAGGATAGGGCTAAAGCATGGAAAGAAAAATTGGAAAAAAATATAGGCATCAAGGGCTTAACGATTGTAGAACAGCTTGGAATATACAAGGTGCTTTATGGAGATTTTAAAAGCAGAACGGAAGCAGAGAGTTATCTTGAAAGATTAAGAAACCACAACATATACGGCTTTATAGTTCAAGATGATTGACTATAAGTATTCCTTTGTAGAAGGTATTCCTCCTCCGACTAAGGATACTGCTTGTTTTAAGGAAAGGGCAAAGGCTTTAAAGCATGCTTCTGCAACATGATGGAGTATTTTTCCGGATAAAACCTTTATGTGCAATGTGCTTTTGGATTCTAAGGCAAAGCCTTTGAAGAATTCCCATATAAGTTCAAAGTCAAAGTCTGTAATCTTCCCTCGCAAACCTAAATCTTCGTAGAAAAAAAGCGGTCTGCCAGACAGATCTATACTGCACAACACCAAGGCTTCGTCCATAGGAATTATGCTGTATCCGTATCTTTGAATACCCTTTTTGTCTCCCAAGGCTTCAAGTACCGCCATTCCCAAGGTTATTCCCACGTCTTCCACGGTGTGATGATAGGATACATGTATGTCTCCTTTGGCTTTTAGGTTTAAGTCAAACCTCCCGTGTTTTGCAAAGGACTCTACCATATGAGTTAAAAACCCTATTGGTGTATCCACTTTGAAAACTCCGCTACCGTCCAAATTTATCTCAAGCTCTACTGTAGTTTCCTTAGTTTCTCTCAAAATCTTGGATTTTCTCATGCGTGCTTATTATAATAGATTTTCCATGCTTGACATAGAAGTCATAAGAAAACAGCCAGATTTTGTAAAGGACAGGCTACGCCTTAGAAAGGAAGATTACGTAAAGCTAATAGACAAAGTGCTTGAGCTTGATAGAAAAAGAAGAGATATTCTAAAAGAGCTTGAATCCCTTCGGGCTGAAAGGAATAGACTGAGTAAAGAGATAGGGAAGTTGAAATCTCAGGGTATAAACACAGAAAGCATTGAAGCAAAGGTTAAGGAGCTTAGGGAAAGAATAGAAAAGCTGGAGGATGAGCTTTCGGGAGTTGAAGGAGAGCTGATGCATACTATGTTACTTTTGCCTAATTTACCTGATGAAAGCGTTCCTTTTGGAAAGGATGAGTCGGAAAATGTGGAAGTCAGAAGATGGGGCACTATAAGGGAGTTTGACTTTGAGCCAAGGGCTCACTACGAAATAGGAGAGCTTCTCGGCATATTGGATTTTGAAAGGGGTGCCAGCTTGTCTGGTAGCAGGTTTACGGTTATGTGGGGCTGGGGGGCTAAACTGGAAAGGGCTCTTATTAACTTTATGTTGGATTTTCACACAAGCAGGGGATACAAAGAGGTTTGGGTTCCCCATCTTGTAAGACCAGAAATACTTCAGGGCACAGGCCAACTGCCTAAGTTTGAAGACGATGTTTATAAGTGTGAAAAGGATGGGCTTTACTTAATACCCACGGCGGAGGTTCCTCTTACCAATCTCTTTAGGGACCAAATCCTTGAAGAGAAAGACCTGCCCATATACCTAACAGCTTACACTCCTTGCTACAGAAGGGAAGCAGGAGCTTATGGAAAAGATATAAGGGGCATAATAAGACAACACCAATTTGATAAGGTGGAACTTGTAAAAATTGTTCATCCTGAAAAGTCCAACGAAGAGCTGGAAAGGCTAACTGCAGATGCAGAAGAAATTCTAAAACTGCTTGGACTTCCCTACAGGGTTGTAATGCTATGCACGGGTGATTTAGGCTTTGCTTCTGCAAAGACGTATGACATAGAAGTGTGGTTTCCTTCTCAGAATAAATACAGAGAGATTTCTTCCTGTTCCAACTGCACCGACTTTCAGGCAAGGCGTATGAACACGCGGTTCAAAGACTCTTCCGGAAGGAAAAGGTTTGTTCATACCCTAAACGGTTCGGGTTTAGCGGTAGGAAGAACACTTGCAGCCATACTGGAGAACTACCAACAGAAAGACGGCTCGGTGATAATACCAGAGGTGCTTAGGGATTACGTCAAGGCGGATGTGATAAAACCCGATGGAACTTGAAGTTAGTAATCTACCTTCTGATGAGCTTTACAAACTCATAACTCAATGGGTCGCACCAAGGCCCATAGCTTGGGTATCCACAACAAACAAAGAGGGAATAATAAACTTAGCCCCTTTCAGCTTTTTTAACCTTGTGTGCGATGAACCGCCGGTGGTTATGCTCTCCATTAGCAAAAGGGAAGATGGAACACAAAAGGACACTGCAAGGAACATCTTGGAGACAGGAGAGTTTGTGGTGAATTTTGTAGAGTGGAGCCTTCTGGAAAAGGTAAAACTTACAGGAGAGGACTTTCCACCTTCCGTTAGCGAGCTTGAACTGGCTGGGCTTACTCCCGAACCTTCAAAGAAGGTAAAACCACCGAGAGTTAAAGAATCTCCCGCAAGCTTTGAGTGTAGGCTTATAAAGCATATGGAGTTGTTTAATTACGACGTTATATTTGGTGAAGTGGTATTTTTGGTGGTAAGGAAAGAATGCGTTAAGAGGGTGGGAAGAATAGGAGAGAGTTTTTGTAATTGTGTAGCTTGAGGATGGTATATATGACTTGTAAAATTTCATTAGTCTAATTGAGCAAATGCTCCTTTATCGCTCTTAAGGAAAGTCCTGAAGTAGAGAAATACCGCTTCGCTAATAACTGCTAAAAGCTGACATCCTGACTTCTCAAATGGCATTTTCCGAACTCACATTACTTTTCCAAACTCTTCAAACTTAAACCTGTACGCACGGGGTAGCAGTGTCTTGTTTGGATCCTTGTAGCCAATAGCTATTATCATAACGGGTTCTTGGTGTTCTTTGAGTTCCAAAAATTCTCTTAGTTTAACCTCGTCGTATCCTTCCATAGGATGGGTTTCCAGCCCATACGCTCTCGCAGTTATCATAAGGTTCATAGCAAAAAGAGCGGAATCCCTTACCGCTTTTTTCTTAGCCTTTTGGGGATCGCTCCAACCCATCTGTATGGTCTCTTTTAGCTGTTCTTTTGCAGAGGACTGAATGTATCCAAGCTCTATCCAACTGTCCAAAACCCTATCCACGTTATCAAAACCCGCCCTTGTGTTGGCTATTATGACCACATTGGCACTTGCGTCTTCTACCTTTTGTTGGTTGTAGCATATCTCTTTAAGCTTTTTCTTTTTTTCTTTATCTATAACCACAACTACCTGCCAAGGTTGAAGATTGTATCCAGAGGGTGCGGTGGCGGAAACTTCTAAAATCTCTTTTATTAGTTCTAAAGGCACTTCTCTGTTAGGGTCAAAGAAGGTTATGGAGCGTCGCTCTGTTATTAACTTCAAACAATCCTTCATGGCACCTCCTCCAAGTTTCAATTATAACCAACCGGTGATTAAACTCATTTTGGTTTTCTTACAAGACCTTAAAATAAATAGCATGGCTAAGGTAAAGATTAACAAAAAAGTGTTTGACATTCCAGCCGGAGTTAGGTTTGGAGAACTGCATCACGAGATAGAAAAAGCTGGTGTGGAATTTGGATGCACTGACGGTCAGTGTGGCGTGTGCGTATGCACAGTCAAAAAAGGTTTAGAATGTTTGGCAGAGCCATCGGAGGTAGAAGAGGAAACCCTTTGGCGTATTGGAGAATACGAGGAAAACAGAAGGCTAACCTGTCAGTTGATCATAGAAAAGGAGGGTTGCGAAATAGAATTGGAAACTGATTAAACGGAGAGGGCGGGATTCGAACCCGCGGTAGGGCTATTAACCCTACAACTCCTTAGCAAGGAGCCGCCTTCGGCCTCTCGGCCACCTCTCCTACAAAAATAATTATACCCTCAATCTCCCAAATGTAAAGCGGTAGTGAAGCTGTTCGAAAAAATCCTTCAGGCAGCGCTGAGTAGTTATAATAAGAACCTGATGTATGTAAGCTTGCAGTTTAAACTTTAGTTGAACAGTTCCGACAGAAAAAAGCTCTTAGAATTAATGCGTAAACAATCATCCGCCATAAGGTCTGCATATAAACTGCTAACAAACAAAAACTCCCATAATCAAATATACCAAAAGCTAAGACAACTGTTTCCTGACCTGCCTACCGTATACATAAGCTCTGCTATCTACAAAGCAAAGCAATATCCAACAGACAAAAAAGTGGTGTTTGGCGGTAAAGCCCTTTTTGAAAAGCTCTGTAAAAACAGAGACAAGGAAAGTAAAGAAAGACAACAGTTAAAAAGAAAGTGGAGAGAACAAAGACAAGGGACTTTATTAAGCATAGGCTCAAAAGCAGATAAAGGAAACAGACTTTTAAGGTTTGAAAGGGACGAAAACGGAGAGCTTCTTTTAAGGATTACGGTAAGTGAGAGAAAGTTCATTTACGCAAAGGTGTTAAGGGAACCAAGCAATGAAAAAGACAAGTGGAATACTTTTTTAGCTATGCTTTGGGAAAGCTCTAAAAGTAAAGCATACTTCCCTTACACAGTAGAGCTAAAGCTAAGGGATGGAGAGATTTATGGGAATGTAAGTTTTGAGATACCAACTCCAGAGGTATGGCTAACTAAAGAGTATGGAGTGATAGCCATAGACACAAACGCAAGCCCATTGCATTTAGCTTTATCAGAAGTAAGCCCTGATGGAAATCTTTTGAGCTATCAAAGTATTAGCCTGCATGAGTTTATGAGCTATTCAAAAAACAGAAAAGACTACGAAGAGTGGCTTTTGGCACACAGAATAGTAGAAATAGCAAAAGAGAAAGGAAAGGCTATAGCTATAGAAAACTTAAAGAAAGTCAATAAAGGCTTTAGAGGAAACGGAAAAGCAAACCTAAGGAAAAGACTACATCATTGGAACTTTAAGAGCTTGCTTTCAAAGATTGAAAGAACTGCAAAG